>DAHUXT010000416.1 GCA_027307065.1 Ktedonobacteria bacterium | reverse complement strand
CAGAAGAGCAGCCAGGATGCCCCGATAGCCAGCGCGCCCGCCGCCAGCCAGCGGAACTCCGTGGATATCTGTCGCTGCCGTAGACACCAAAAGCCAAGCGCAATCGCCGGAACCGCGAAGAGCAGCATCGGCTGCATGAAGATGCCCATCATACTGATAGCGAGGCAGACGACCGCCAGAAATGCGAAGATGCTCACCCACGCCTCGCGCTGTGTGGCAGGCTCGTAAGTTGTCCGGCTCCACGGCATTCGGGCGGCCACTGGCGCTACCGGACTCAACCCAGGCGAGCTAGAAACCGGGAAATAAAGCGGCATCGGCGCGGATGATGGCTCAGGCGCTCTTGGCGGCAAGACCACGCGATGTGGCGCGGGCGTCGTCGGCGTGCTATCGGCCAGTGTGGGCGCCACGTACTCTGCGCTCACCTCGATGCGCTCAGGCGACGCACCATCTGGGATCGCCTGATCAGGTCCAGGTTTGCCACACATCTGGCAGAAACGCCCATCGACGCGATTCTTCGTCCCGCACGACGTACAGTACCACCCACCGCTATTCGTACGCTGCGGGGGTTCCATGCGATGCACGCTCGCTGTATCGGCAGTCCTTGCCCGTTGTGGCCGCAAGGCACGCCGAGCCGTCGTCAGCGCCTCGGCAAGCTCTGGCGCGCTCTGCTGGCGAGCCGCGGGATCGAGTTCCATGGCCCGGAGAACAATCGCGTCGGTCCGCCGGCTAATCAGCGCATTGAGGGCAATCGGCGCGCGCAACGCGTGGGCGCTCAGCCGGGCAGGCGCCTCGGTTGGCTGGTAGCCAGTCAGCAGATAGTAGAGCGACGCGCCCAGCCCATAGACATCCGTCCGCTGATCGGTCGCGCCCACCGCTTGATATTGCTCTGGGGGGGCATAGCCCGGCGTAAATGCCAGCGCTGCGCCAATAGTCTGCGTGCCTCGCGCGTAGAGCTTGGCCAACCCCAGGTCCATCAGCACCGGCTCGCCCGTGCTCACGCTCAGCTTGATGTTCGCCGGTTTGATGTCGCGGTGGATGATCGGCACCGGCTGTTGGTGCAGTGCGCTGGCCGCGTCGCAGATCGGGATCATCCAGTCGAGCACCTGCGCCTCGTCGAGCGGGCGACCGGTCTTGTGTATGTGCTCGATCGCGATATCTTCGAGCGTCAGCCCATCCACATAATCCATCACGAGGTAGAGGCGGTTGCTTTCTTCAAAGACGGCGTAGGCCGAGACCAGGTTAGGGTGGCGCACATTCAGCAGAAACTCGGCTTCGAGCTGGAACTGCCGCCGCGCGTGGAGATCGCTCCCAAATGCCTCTTTGAGCGCGCGACAGTGGCGCAGCATCGTGTCTTGCGCGCGATAAATGTGTCCGAAACCACCGCCACCAATGTAGCCCTGGATCAGATAGCGGCCACCAGCCAGCGTCGCACCCGGAGCCAGCGCGGGCGGCTGCGAAATGGCGGGCGCTGACGGTTCGGGCTGTTGATAGTGAGGATAGCGGTGGTGATGTTCAAGCTGCATGCGCGAGTCGCCATCTCCTCCCGCTGCTTCCTTTGTAGGGCACAGCCTATCGACGCCGCCACAGCAGATATGTATGTCCGCGCCGGAACGTTCTCAGAAACTCAAGTATGCAGACGAGGCGACACGAGCAATCGTAGCACATTGGGAGTAGTTGACCATGTGGCTCAGCCGAATTTCACTGCCTCGGCAATCGCCATCGCCTGAGTAAACGACGATCCCATCGACCACTCAGCGGTAAACTGAGCCGCTCCCAGGGCTTCCCGCGCGCGGTTCACGGTGTCCTCGAATGCGGCACGCTCAGGGGCAGGCAACGGCGCATTCGCCTGTTCACGCAGTGTGGCAGCCGCCGCACAGAGACGCGCCGCTGGCGCGTGCCTGCCTTCTCCACCGAGCAGCGCACTGTATCCCTCCAGGCACCAGGCGAAAAAGGCGGAGCTACCGAACGCATGAAACTGTTTGAGACTCTCCAAATATCGCGGTCGGGCGCGGACATTATCGTGTTGCTGACGTTCCAGGTGCGCGAGCATGGTCATTGTGACGGCGCAGTCCCAGGCGTTTCCCGCTGCCTGAGCGCCCGCCATCGCCTCCGCCATCAAGGTATGTGCCTGCGTGAAATCGCTCCGGTTGCGCGCAAGTTCGCCAAGACGAAAGAGGGCTCGATATCGTCCCTCGCTGCGCATATCCTGGCTGGCGTACTCCACACTCGTGGTAAAGGCACTCGCGACCTGTTCCAGATCACCTCTTGCCTGAGCAACCATACCCAACGTTGCGTATGACTCAGTGAGTGCTCCCCGGTCGTCGATCTGCTGGGCCAATGCGATAGCCTCCTGAGCGACCGCCTCTGCCTGTTCCAAATCGCC
>DAHUXT010000415.1 GCA_027307065.1 Ktedonobacteria bacterium | reverse complement strand
GAACGATCACCAACTCGAAGGACCGGACGCGCACGCGGTGACTCGTCGCCTGAACGATGGCGAGGTGTACCGCATCGTCAAGGTGTTCTATCGCCCGGATGATCTCACTCGCCAACTCAGCGCCTGGGGCTGGCGCGCGCGTATCGAACAAACGCCGACCTACTTCTATTACGGTGTGGCAACGGCCTGAGTGTGAACTAGGTCGCAGTGTTACTTCGCTCACTTGTACAAATCAGGGATGCCATGTACACTCGCGTCAACACAAGCACCCCCGCGGTGTCTCCTTCGCTATCCCTCGTTGCCAGGGTCGGGCAATTATTCCATCCATCTGAGGGGCGCGCTGACTGGCGGGCGTATCTTGCTTGTACGTGTGTGCATATCTCAGGAGGCATCGATGCGTCATCCAGCCCTACCCCGGTGGTCGCGTACTCTGGCAAGCCTCATCTTTGTGCTCTCGCTATGGCTCACTGCCTGCGCGACCGGCACATCTGGTTCCCAAGGCTCCGGCGACAAGACGAATACGCCGGGCAACACCGCGCCAACCGCGACATCAGCGCCTCAGCGGGCGACCACATGCCAGCAGCTTTCCGGCTTCGGCAGCGCGCAGACGGCGTCCGCGGGATCAGGTTTCGGTGATGTCGGGTTCCCGCAGAATGCGATCAGCACGTCCATCTCGCCCGCTGGCGGTGGCGTTGGGCGCTTCACCATCGAGCAATTCGATGTGTGCGCGCCCTCCACAACCCGGAGCGCCGTCTACTCGTTCTATGCCAGTGGCCTGCCAGGCTCTGGTTGGGCAGGCGCTTCAACCTATCCCTACGACGGTGCGTGGCAGGCGTCGTGTGGCGATCCCTATTGCTGGAAGAAGGATCACCTGCCGCGATATGTCTCGCTGGAAAAGGTGACTGATCACGGCAATGGCCTGATCACCTATCACATGCGGCTGGCGATTCCGCCCGCGGGACCAAGTTGTTCGTCGAGCGTCGGTATCTATGACGGCAAGACCTGGGATGGCAACCTCGGCAGCGTGCCTGGGCTGAATGCTCCCCCGTTGACACTCGACGGCCTGGGCGATGGCTATAGCGGCGGCGGAGCATCTCATGACGCCATTCAGGCCATGTGCAGTTCGGGCACAGCCAGTTCTATCAATGCTTTCTTCACCACTGAACTGCCCAGGCATGGGTGGCAGCACAGCACGCCACCCGCGTCGATGAGCACCGCGTGCAACACCACCGGCGCGCAATGGTGGAAGGGCAAAGATCTCTTCCAGTGGAAGCCAGAGACGGGTGGCAGCCCTGCGGCCAACACCGTCTATTGGGACTACAACTGGTGCGAGCTGAGCTAGGGATGCCCCCAATGCTGTGAATCGGCGAGAGCCTTGCGAGCGTAAGCCCCTCGTAAGGCTCTTCCGTGTGTACGCGCCTGGTAGTCTGCCGACGGGATGTCGGATATAGGGCTACTTGGCGGGTGGGAGAGAAGGTCAGGCATAGCGCGATACTTGCCGCTTGACCAGCGCCGAAAGTCTGGTACAATGCGGAGTATATGGTGTGCGCAACACATGCGGCGGGGCGGTGGCGCTGAGGGGAAATGGGCACGCGTAACGGGTTCGGGCCGTACCCCATGCGCAAGGTGCGGTGACCGGGGCTTCTGTAGGGAAGCGGGGGGAAGCATGCGCATGGAGCATCGAGAGCGATCATCGCGCGGACCTGCCCACAACCCCGGCAATGATCAGGCGCAACAGGCGCAAACCGGCAAAGACACTGTGCCCTCTGGTGGGTCTCCGCGCCATCGCACGATTCTGGTTGCCGAAAACGAAGCCACCAATCGGCATCTGATGGAGCAGATTCTTCGCATTGCCGGTTATGAAACGTTGTCCGCTACGAACGGCCGTGAGGCGCTTGGTGTGCTTGAAACCAGGCATGCTGACCTCATCCTGGTCGACATCTCCATGCCGGTGCTCGACGGCTATGCCACGCTGGCCCTCCTGCGAGAGCAGCCCGCACATGCCCAGACACCGGTCGTCGCGGTGACGGCGCACGCCACTAACGAAGATCGCCAGCGCGCCCTGCGCTCGGGGTTCACCGAGTATCTGACCAAACCCTTCCGGCCACGCGATTTGCTCCGTCTGGTCGAGCGATTGCTCGCGCGCGACGATCCCTCCTGAGCGGGGGGTATTTGACAGCGCGCCCAGTTATCGCATGACCTGCCCCGAAGCAGCATCACCGTGGTTGTACGGGTTCCTCAGTTGCCCGGCGCTTTCTGCCACTACGCCCAGGCGGTCAAGCATATTTGCGGGTTAGGAAGGGTTGGGTTGCGGATGGAGATTCGGGTCAGCACGCGCGATGTACAGCAATTCGAGGGTGATGCCCTGGCCGTGGGGATTTTTTCGGA
>DAHUXT010000414.1 GCA_027307065.1 Ktedonobacteria bacterium | reverse complement strand
GAGACCTTCACGCTCTGCGAGCGCGCGGTCGAGTGCGCGCAGGCGCTCCTCGTGCAACGACACCTGCTCTGCGAGCGCCGCGCGCTCCATGCGCACGCGCTCATCGAGCACGCGGCGCGGCTGCTCGAACCCGCCAACATTCTAGCGACGGGCATTGGCCTGCCGCTTCCAGAGGTTTCGGGCGACCAGAACGGCTTGCGCCTTGGCTCGCAGGAGCTTGTGCGCTGGGGTATGGGGCCGGATGAGATGCCGCCAGTGGCGCGCCTGATCGCTCGGGTGCTGCTGCATGGCGAGCCAGCCTTTGCCTTGCGCGATGAGGTGATCGCCCTGCGACGCGGATTCCAACAGCTCCACTACGTGCTCTCGCCCGATGGGGAGTAGAGGATGCTATCGCGCGTGTGCCACGCGGAGGATTCAAGATAGAGCAGGCAACAGCCGCGCATACGTGTCGTACTGGTCACCGCAGACCAGAGTTGCCCGCGGACCGGAAGTCATGGCGCAGGTCGTGCCTACCCGAAGCGGCGGTGCGGCTCCGAGTGCGGTGAAGATGCCAGTAGATGGATCGAGGTCAAATAGCCTACCACTATAAAGTGTGATTAACCGACCGTCGGAGCCGACGAAGATTTGGTCAGCGCCCCGCTCATGCAGACCGGAGCCGCTCCACGTGGCGCCGCCATCTGCGCTATAGAAGAACTGGGCGGGCGGGCCCGTATCGATCTGATCCTGCGCGAAGACCCGGTCACGTGGCGCTGTCCAAACGGCGACTTTTGTCGAGGTCGGCCAGACATATACCTGCTTCCAGGTGGCGCCAGAGTCGCGGGAAGCAAAAAGCGAGACGCCCTGGGAGCCAGTCGGCATCGCGGCATAAAGATGCGAATTATCATCAGGATCGACGCTAAAGGCCATCGGCGGAGTATAGGTGTTAGGAGGCACCCCCGGCGTACCTCGGTACGGCAGATGGATATCAAGCATCTGCCAGGTACCGTCTGGCACTGTCAATTCGGCAAAGCGCCACGCCGAACCTGAGGACGGTTGGAGAATGGTGAACAGGTCTCCGCCGACGAGGGTGGTAGAAGTGGCGAATAGCGAGATCGCATAGCCATCGGGTGCTTTCAATGCATGCCAGGTTGTCCCAGCGTTATTGGTCGCGAACACCGTGGGCGGAAAGCCAGACCCGAAGCTCCCAGGCCCAACGACATAGGTGTTTGGTTGCAGTGAGTCGATTAAAACCGAACATGAAGGCAGGGGCGGAGCGCCACTGATATGCTTGCTTTGCCATGTGTGGCCGCCATCTACGCTCAAGACAAGCACTGGTGGCACCCCTGTTGAGCTACCAACAGGTGTCGGGCAGCCTGCAAGGATACCCGGTCGCAACTGACTGCCGGTCAGACCTGGCTGTGCGCCTTGCTGCGCGGCAAAACTCTGGCCATTGAGCACACGGTACCATCCATCTGGAGCAGGTGAGGTATCCGTGACTCCAGGCGTCAAGCCCGGCGGAAGGTTGGTGTGGAGGGGTGCCGCAGGATGTGAGTCGCCAAAGAACGAGCAGCCTCCGAGCAGTGCAGCGAGCGCGATCATGAGGATAATGACGGTACCGCGGGCACAGTTGAATAGCACTCTCGACCTCCCAGTAGGGCGAGCGCAACCAATCAAACGTTGCACTCGCGCATTCGTTCCTACACAACATGCCGTTGAATGCGAAACCTCAAGGGGAAGCCGCAGCCATGGTTGGCAAGTCGTTTACAGAGTAGACGTAGCCACAGGGCGTAGCCGATCTTTTGGGTGTTGAAGTCGAGCGGGAACTTGATGATCTGCAGCTGCGCTTCTGATCTCAGGTCAACATCGTGCTGTGCCGCCCGGTTTTCGCGAGCGTCGGCGCCTTTGGTGCGGGCTGTGTTGCTGGCTTTACGTGTCTGGTCGAGGATGTGCCCGGTGAGGCGTGCATGGGCGTTCCACTGGTGGTGGCGCGGGGAACGGTGATGGTGAAGCACGAGCCTTCGCCAACGGTGCTCTCGATGGCGACACTGCCGCCCATCGCCTCTGTCAACTCTTTCACCAGCGCCAGCCCCAATCCCGAACCGGAGGCGGATTGCATGCGCGCGCTATCACTGCGATAGAAGCGCTTCCAGATATGGGGCAGGTCATCGGACGCGATGCCGTCGCCAGTGTCTCGCACCTGGAGGATGATGTGCTCCCCATCGGCAGCGGCGGAAATCGCCACAATGCCACCGGGTGGTGTATGACGGATGCCGTTGTGCAGCAGATTTTGCAGGACCTGATTCAGCCGGATGCCGTCGACCAGCGCCAGCGGCAGATGTGGCGCGACCTCCGCGACGACCTCTACGCGCCCAGACTGCCAGGCCACCGGCGCCACTGTCTCGATGATGCGGCGCACTTCTTCTCCCACATCGGTGGGCACGCAGCGCAGATCGAGCTTGCTTACCTCGGCGCGCGCGAGCGTAAACAGA
>DAHUXT010000413.1 GCA_027307065.1 Ktedonobacteria bacterium | reverse complement strand
CCCTGGAATGTGACAGGCGACCGTTTCGTCTTTGTCGCTCAATCGCGCGCGGTCTGGCAGGGCAAGTCGCTCTCGGCTTCGGGCAACGGCACTACACGCCTGGATATTGCGGATCCGTCGAGCGGCGACGCGCCCCACCTGATCGCTAGCGGCGATGACCGCGCGCCAACGTGGAGTTATCTCGATCCCTCCACCACGTTTCTGGTCATGGCATAATTCGAGGTAAGCCAAAGTAGTTGCCGCGCGCGTTCTATAAGACGTTCTGGAGCTGGCTCAGGTGAGCCGCGGATCGCAACAGGTGGCATGCGGGCGCGACGCTGATCGCCAGCGCTCATAGCATCATCTGCCGAACGTTGTGCTGAACGTCAGGAGGTTCAGAAATGACCACGATGGATAACGAACATGGACACGGTGACGCGAACGACGAGCAGGACCTCGAGGACGATTCCGAGTTCGATCCAGCCGAGTACAACACCATGCTGCAGCTAGAGCGACTCGAAAGCCTCGAAGAAGAGATGACCGAACTGGGCGTCACCACCCTCGACGAGATTCGGCGCCGCATCGGCGAGTTGAATATTCAACTTGACATGGAGCGCAAAGGGTAGCGGACAACACACGCTGGCGTCGCTCGTTGGGGAGCCGCACCAGCGCGGAATCAGGTAGGTTCGTGCGGGAAACGCTGCGGGAGTTTAGCGAGTGGCAATCGCTTCGATCTCGACCCGCGCGCCTTTAGGGAGTTCGGCCACGGCCACTGTCGATCGCGCCGGTGGCTCATCACCAAAGTAGGTCGCGTATATCTCGTTCATCGCCGCGAAGTCGCCCATACTGGTCAGGAATACGGTAGTTTTGACCACATTGGCGAGCGAGGATCCTGCGGCTTCCAGCACGGCTGTCAGATTGCGCAGCGCCTGATGCGTTTGAGCCTGCACATCGCCGTCAACAAGCTGGCCGGTAGCGGGATCCAGGCCGATCTGGCCAGATGCAAAGACCATCGAATCGATCGCAATCGCCTGGCTGTATGGACCAAGCGCCGCCGGGGCAGAGGTCGTCGCGACTTTCGTGCGTGTCATCGTGTATATGCTCCTTCTCGCAAAGCGTGCAAACATCTAGCGGGAACCGCTGTTTATTATAGCGCGGCGCGACACCCTGGTTTGACCATGTTCAGGCAGGGTGATAGAGTGACCGCCTGGAGCGGAAAATGCTGAATGGGAACGGAGCCGCAGGATGCCAGTCGAGCCCGATTTAGAGGCATGGTTTGGCGCCGAAGGATTGGTACGCTATTCCGTGACTGCTAGCGCAGAGAGTGACGATGACGATGTCGTCGAGGTAGCACACCTGCCATTAGTGGCCCTTGGCCCACGCGATGATGACTTCGTGTTGCCGCCCCATCCTGACGCGCTGCGCTATGCCGGCAAGCGCCTCCATGACATGACGCTGAAGGATTACAACGAGTTTATCTTTCGCTGGTTCGAGGCGGCAATACGCATGGGCGACGCTCGATGCGCCAACTGTGGGCGCGTGTTATATGAAGCTCCTGAGATGCCGCCAACGGATACGTGGGACGCCATCTTCATCGAGAAAGACCTCGTCGCGTGGATGCTGGTACACTTTGACTGTAAGCGATGGCTCAGCAAGAAGTTGACGGGCATCCAGCCGTTTGAACTGCACCCGCGCGAGGCTCCCGTTTATGAACTCTCGTCCTCGGCATCGCGCGAAAAGCCACGTCACAGTTAGCGCTGGGAGATGTTGTACATGCCAGACACGCCAGATCTGCCAGATGAACCAGTCGTCTCTGATGAGCCACGTCGCGCCCAGCCAGACAAGGCGGAGGTGGCCGCCGCGCTGGATGAGATCGGCACGCTGCTAGAGCTCGACGGCGGCAATCCTTTCGAGGCGCGGGCCTACCAGAATGCGGCACGGACCCTCAACAACGCCGAGGGCGACATTACCGAGATGGTGCAGAGCGGTGCGCTTGCCAAGTTGCCAGGCATGGGCAAGACACTGGTAGCGCGTATCACCGAATTCGTCACCACAGGCACGCTGCCGCTCTATGATGAGCTACTCACGCGGGTGCCTGTTGGGCTTCGCCAGATGACACGCATCCCCGGACTGGGTCCTAAGCGTATTCGGCAGATTTACGATGCGCTCGGCGTGGACACATTGGAAGACCTGAAGACCGCCGCCGAAGTTGGCAAAATCGCCGCGCTGCCGGGCTTCGGCGCGAAGAGCCAGGAAAACATCCTGAAGGGGCTAGAGTTCCTGGCAAGCCACCAGGACCAGACCCTCTACCCAGAGGCCGAGGCGCAGGCGAACGCAATTGCCGATATCTTGCGCGCGCTGCCGCAGATCGTCCGGCTGGAGGTCGCGGGCAGTCTCCGGCGCCGTAAAGAGGTCGTCGGCGATATCGATATCGTCGGAAGTGTCGCGCGCGACGAAGCTCGGAGGCCGGTCATGGAGGTGCTGGTCTCGCATCC
>DAHUXT010000412.1 GCA_027307065.1 Ktedonobacteria bacterium | reverse complement strand
GGCATGACCACCACCGATGAGTTGTACTTCGCCGTCGGCAAGTTCAACTATCCGGCGGGTATCATGGTCACCGCGTCACACAATCCCAAGCAGTATAACGGCCTCAAGTGGTGCCGCGAGAATGCCATCGCCATCAGTTCGGAATCCGGCGGCAACGAGATTCGCGATCTCGCCCTAGCGGGCAATCCGCCCGAGTCTGCGCGCAAGGGCGAGGTAGTCCAGCGCGACGTCACCGACGACTACGTGCGTCATGTCCTCTCGTTCGTCGATCTCGCCAAGATTCGCCCGGCCAAGATCGCCGTGGATGCTGGCAACGGCATGGCCGGGATGATCGTTCCCAAGGTGTTCGAGCATCTCCCCTGCGAACTGATCCCCGCTCTACTTCGAGCTGGACGGCAGCTTTCCCAACCACCCGGCCAGCCCCATCGAGCCGGAGAACACCGAGGAGCTGCGCCGAGTCGTCGTGGAGCAGCGCTGCGATCTTGGCGTTGCCTTCGACGGTGATGCCGACCGCATGTTCCTAGTGGACGAACATGGCAAGCTGCTCGGTGGAGATATGGTGACGGCGCTGGTCGCGCAGAGTCTGCTGAAAAAGCATCCGGGCGCGACTATTCTCTACAACCTGATCAACTCGCGGTCCGTACCTGAATTGATCGCACGCGACGGTGGCCGCGCCGTGCGCACGCGCGTCGGGCATTCGTTCATCAAGGCGCAGATGCGCGAAGAGAACGCGATCTTCGGCGGCGAGCATTCCGGCCACTTTTATTTCCGTGACAACTGGTACGCCGACTCTGGCCTGATCGCTTTTCTGGTCGTGCTGGAGCTTATCAGCGAGAGCGGCAAGACAGTCTCGGAACTGGTGGCCGCGGTGGATCACCGTTTTCGCAGCGGCGAGATCAATACTGAGGTCGCGGACCAGCAAGGGCGCATGAAGGCCATCGAAGAGCACTACGTCGCGCAGGGCGGCGAGGTGGATTTCCTCGACGGCATCACCGTGTCTTTCCCGACATGGTGGTTCAATGTGCGCCCATCGAATACCGAGCCGCTGCTGCGTCTCAATCTCGAAGCGGATACCGCCGATGAGATGGCGAAACGGCGCGACGAGGTGCTACAGTTGATTCGGCAATGACACGTGGAATGAAACGCTGAATGACACAGAGCAGGATGTTGTCAGCCGGGGTTCCCTCCTGAAGGAGGTTTGCGGTGGGTGTACTCTCCCGATTTACCAACTACATCAAGACAGTGATGAGCTCGTTCCTGGATCGCGCGGAAGATCCGGGCCAGACGCTCGACTACTCGTATGAGAAGCAACTCGAGCAGCTTCAGACGCTGCGCCGCAGCATCGCCGATGTCGTCACCAATGAGAAGCGACTGGAATTGCAGCAGGCGCAGATCAACCAGCAGATGGATAAGCTCGACGGCCAGGCTCGCCAGGCGATGACCATGAATCGCGAGGACCTGGCGCGACTGGCGCTGGAACGCAAGCAGGGACTCTCCGCTCAGATTGGCCAGTTCGACGCGCAGATCGAGCAGCTCAAGGCGCAGCAGGCGAAGTTTGTCGAGATGGAGCAGCGTCTCAATGCGCGAGTGGAGGCTTTCCGCACGCAGAAGGAGATGGTGAAGGCGCAGTACGGCGCGGCTCAGGCGCAGGTGAAGATCCAGGAGGCAGCGACGGGCATCTCTGAGGAGATGTCGGACGTGAACCTGGCGGTGCAGCGCGCACAGGATAAAGTGCTGCAAATGCAGGCGCGCGCCAATGCGCTGGACGAGCTCACCGCGTCTGGAACGCTGGCAGAGATTGGGCCGGGATCGGCTGACCCGCTGGATCGCCAGCTAGCGCAGCTTTCCAATCAGTCCGAGGTTGACCGCCAACTGGCCGAACTGAAGGCGCAGATGCAGTTGCCATCGGGCCAGCAGGGGCAGCAAGATCAGGGGCAGCTTCCGCCGCCACCGATCTCTTCCAACGACTAAGGAGGCCGTTCCATGATCGCGCGTATCATGACGGAGAACCAGTATCGCCTCTCAGATGAAGATGCCGCGGCACTCGATCAGCTCGATGACCCGCTACACACCGCCATCCAGAGCGGCGATGATCTGGCCTTTGCCGTCGCGTTAGAGAAAGTCATCTCGTTCGTGCGCGAAAAGGGTACTGTCGTACCTGTGGAGGAGGTCGTGCCCTCGGACGTGATCATTCCCGCGCCCGATATGTCGGTCTCTGAGGCGCGAAAATACCTGCAGCAGGGCGACGCCGCTGCCGCCAGCACAGCCGATTCTGCCGAATAACTCACGCGGCCACATACACCACATACATACCCGATCCAGCGCGTCCCCTCGCCACATCCGGCGGGGGGATTTTCTATGCAACGAGCAGGATACCCCAAATCGCTCGTTCATTCGCAGGGCCAGTCCCGCACTGCCTGTCAGTCCCGAAATAGCCCTCACCCATGCCATCAAAACTCTGCACAGGTGTATATCTCGTCCTGCCTCTTTCTGGC
>DAHUXT010000411.1 GCA_027307065.1 Ktedonobacteria bacterium | reverse complement strand
GTCCTGGGCCATCGCGCGGCCGTACGGGATCTTCGCGGCGTCGATCACCTCGACGTGCGGCGGCAGTTCGGCAAGCAACTCAGCCGGCGCGAGCCGATCCGCCACGACGACGTCGGCCTGCGCCAGCAGTCGTCGGCCGCGCACAGTGATCAGCTCGGGGTCGCCCGGTCCGCCGCCGACGAGCGCGACGCCGCTGTGTACCGCATCGGCGGTCTCGGCGGTGATGACAAATGTGGTGGCGCCCCACGATGACGAGGTATGCATTGGCGCGTGTGTATGGACAACCGCCGAAGGCATGACGGGCTGCTGAGCGCCAATCAGTGGGCCAGCGCTGGGAATATCCGGTCGGCGCACAACCCCACCGGCTGGCGTTGGCGGCACGCGTGGAACGCCAATGCCAGCAGGCGTCGGCTGCCCCGATGACCGAGGCGGGACGTCGCGTTGCGGCGGCGCGGCTGGCTCCGGCGTTGGGGGCGTCAGCGACGACTGCGGAATGACCTCCGTTGGCATATCCTCGGGGGCGGTTTCATCTGCCACGACATCCGCCACGGGAGGGCTGTCTGCCTCTGCAGAGGTGACGTCTTGCGCTGTCTCTTGCTCTATCATTGGCTTTATATCTCCCTCCGGAGCAACAGGCATCTGCGGCTGTTCATCAGATGCGTCGCCTGAATGCCCCATCAGGACACCCCCCACACCCACAAACGCCCCCGGAGTCAGATGGCGTCAGCCACCGACATAGCGAAGATATTCATCGGCCAGCCCACTAAACTGGCGATGAGGCGCGTTCCCGCCGAACTTCTCACGCAGGGAACTCACGCTATCTTCGACGTCCGCCGCTTCCGCCACACCAACATCCTCAGCAATAATCGTGTTAAATATCGGAGGATGGATACCCGGAATCGCATCACGGCGCATGCTCAACACCGTCTGTTTGTGCAGGCGGCTGGATGAGCGATAGCGCGAGACGACGATGCCGAGTCCGAAAATCTCGTGCTGGGCGCGCAGGGCAAAGTCTGCCATGCGATCCAACACTAGCGGGACACCCAGCGTCGAGAGAATATCCGGTACCACCGGAATCAGGAAATAGCGGCTGATGGCGATGCCATTCAACGTGATGACGCCAAGATTCGGCGGGCAGTCTATCAGCACGTGATCATAATGCGGCAGCACATCGCGCAGCGACTCGCGCAGGGCATACACCGGTCCATTGCGGAAGCTATCAAGATCGGTAATCTTGGTGATGCGGTCCTGAATCCGGTGCAGGCGGATGCTGGCCGGGAGCAGATCCAGGCCGGGCACGCCGCCGCCAACGTTCGAGACACGCGTCAGAATCGCTTCTGGCGCGGAAAACAGTCGTGTGCCGTCGAGTTGATCTTTGAAAAGCTGAAAGAGTGTCTGGCCACTCTGATCCCGCTCACGCCAGCGTCGCTCTGTGACAAGCGCGATGGTCGCATTGGTCTGCGGGTCAAGGTCGATAACCAGCACGCGCTTCGCATGCTCGGCTGCCAGATAGTGTGCCAACGCCAGGGTCAGTGTTGTCTTGCCGACGCCGCCCTTGAGGTTGATGATGCTGGTGACAACAGCCATCCTCCGAAGTCCTCCCACGCACCGCCGCTGTTTGCCGGTGATTCAAGATGATGAAGGGAACATAGTACTAGGAAATGTTCCTCATCATGGTATCCGACAACGAGCGCGCATGTCTACACCAGCACACCAATGGACAAATCACACCTTTCGGTTGACCGAACTCCCGGAACGGAATGGTACATCCGCCGTGGGAGAGGCCAGTGGCACTGCGGAGCGTGGTGATTCGTCGATGGATTCTAGTGCGCGACCGAGCGCGAAAAGACTATCCAGGTTGTTCGCCGGAAGAAACGCGTCAATATACGGTAACGCGGCACGCATGCCTGCGGTCACAGGGCGGTAGTCTTCGTGGCCAAGAAGCGGGTTCAACCAGATCAATCGGTGGCTGTTGCGATAGAGGCGCGCCATCTCTTCGGCCAGTACCTTCACATCGCCGCGATCCCACCCGTCGCTGATGATGAGCACGACCGCGCCGCGCCCGAGCACCCGCCGCGACCACTGGCGATTGAACGCGCGCAGCGAATCGCCGATGCGCGTGCCGCCCGACCAGTCCTGCACGCTGCGAGCCACATGGGTGAGCGCGTCATCGACATCGCGCCGAGCTAGTTGCCGGGTGATGCGTGTCAATCGGGTGCCAACCAGGAACGTCTCCACGTTCGAAAGGCCGTTCGAGACCGTATGTACGAAGTGGAGCAGCAGCCGCGAGTAGATGCTCATCGAGCCGCTGATGTCGCAGATGATGATGAGCGGGCGCGGCTTGCGGCGGCGCTCGCGGCGCGCCAGGCTGACAGGCTCCCCCCCTGCGCGCAGGCTGCGGCGAAAGGTGCGGCGCAGATCGAGCGAGGCGCCACGCCGCGAAGGACGCAGCCGGCGCGTCTGGCGCATGCCCAGCCGCCAGCGCATCTTCTCCATCAACTC
>DAHUXT010000410.1 GCA_027307065.1 Ktedonobacteria bacterium | reverse complement strand
GTGTATGTGCACGTTTCGTGTGGGGCGCTCAAAGCCATCGATGCGAGCGTCCACCTTGTCAGCACTCATTGTACGCGCTCGCAGTCGCGGCAGAGCGCATGATGCACATCACGTGCAGTAGGAGATTTTCCATGAACGCAACCCTGGTGTTTGCCACGCAGTCGACGCTGAGTCTGCTGTCATTTGGACTGATCGCGGGCTGGGTCATCTACCCACGCCTGCGGGGACGCTCGTTGCGAGACGCATTGACACCGCTGCTGCTGTTTGAGACCTTCCGCACGGTGGGTCTGCTTTTCCTCGTTCCCGGCATAGTTGCCCCCGCGCTGCCTGCCGCGTTTGTCATTCCAGAGGCGGCAGGCGATATGCTCGCCGTTGTGTTGGCGTTCGTTGCGCTCATCGCCGTGCGCGCTGGATGGCGTGCCGCGCCAGCGCTCGTGTGGCTCTTTACGGTGGAAGGCTTGTTAGATTTCATCAATGCGGTTGCGCAGGGGATCCGGTTCAATATTGCAGGGAACTCTCATCTGGGGGTCGCCTGGCTCATCCCGACATATGGTATCGAGGCCTTCGCTGCGGTCCAGTTGGCGGTGATGGCATTGCTCATCAACCGCGCGCGCCAGGGTGCTGCAGAGCGAGTAGTGGATGTTCCAGTTCGTCTGGAGTCGAGTATCGCGTGAGATCGCTGAACGTGCGCGTCCTTGAGGCACATTGTCATGACGTGGCGGCGCATCCATCGCGTGTATGTGCCGGATCGGTATCGCTCTAGGCCCCACACGCGAAACAGGCACAACGTTGAATCCAGCGTTGTGCCTTGCTCTATGTTGGGGTTGTGGCGCCTGCCGCCTATTGGACGATGACCGTTAGCACCATGCCTGGATGGACCGTGCAGTAGAGGTGATACGTGCCCGGCGTCGTGAATGGTCCAACGGTGACGGTGGTGCCATTAACACTCACGTTACTGATGGTTGGCGCGCCTGACTCGGACCCCGGCATCGGCTTCGTGCCAGACCAGGTGCCGTTGGCAATCAGGTGCGGGACTGGCGCATCGCCAATCATGATGAGCTTGTCGCCGGTATGCAGCGCCACAATGTTGGGCGAGAATGTCGCGCCGCTCAGGTGAACCGTCTCGGTTCCTGTCGCGTTGGCATTGGCCGCGCCGCCCGCAGAGCTGGGGTGGACAATGGCGCCGAGCAGCAGCATGCCGAGCGTAAGTCCGGTGAGCGCGGCGACGGCGGGGTTGAGCCATTGAGGAGCATGTGGCATCTGGCGGCGGATTGTCTGCGCGAACTTGACCGCGAGGGCAACGTCTGCCATGATCGCGAACCCGAGGTGCACGACAATCACGGCGAATACGGTGTAATTGTCACTTGGGTGAGTGATGGCATACAGCGGGAAGCTGCCGGGGCTAAGTTGGAAGACAACCGCCACCGTAGTAAGTAGCAGCGGGATGACCATCGACCAGCGCCAGGGGGCGGCAGCCATTGCGCCGCAGATCAGCAAAGCGATTGTGATACCCAACACCGGCGGAATGATAGCACCTAGGCTGATGAGTCGCTGTGCATTTTGGCCCGCGTAGACAAGAGCCGCGCCGAACAATCCGACGAGAATGACGCCGTCGAGGCCTGACCTGCGTGGACGTGGAGATGGCGCCGAGGAAGACGTGTTGGTGTCTGGCGAAACTTGCGTGGTTGCCATGAATTTTCTCCGTTCAGGGTGTAATGCGCTTATCGGGGATTCGCGGCGTGGCGTTTTTCGAGGATTGTCTTGGCCTCGTTCATGGCGTTTTCGAAGCCCTTTTTCAGCGTGCTGGCCAGTAACGGCTCGGCAATCGCGAAGAGGCCTCCTGCCTTGACGTTGACTGCGGCGATCCAGCGCGTGCCCTCTGCAACTGGCTCAAACAGAAAGTCTCCCGATACGATGGGGGATGGGCCTTCGATGCCGCGGCGCGTGTAATTCTGGTTGAGCTGGTACTCGGTCACTTCGCTGGTTGCCTTGGATTGCCGCCCCATGAAGTGCCAGACCTCAGTAATGCGTGTGCCCACGCCGACTGGGCTTTCTGGCATCTGATGCGTCTCGCGCAATCCACTATTGGACTGCCAGAGCGGGTTATTGCGGGCGTCGGTAACGAATGCGAAGACATCTTCGACGGGGCACTGGATGACAATAGTCGAGGTGTTGGTTTGCATGTACGTTCTCCTGTGAGCGAAGGATATGCGGTCGCTTCATTGAAAGCTGTTCTTGATTTCGCAGAGTCCCGGTGTTAGCGCGCCGCGACCGGCTGCGATGTTGCTGTTGATGCCGTGAGCCGCCCCGCATTGACCTCGGCGCGCATGGCGATGCCGAAGAAAAGCGTTGGCAGTCCCCAACAGGCGAGCGCCAGGAAGTTTGGCGTCTTGGCGGTAGCAAGCGACGGAATGATAATCAGGAATGTGTAGAGGCCGGTGACGAGCGGCGTGAACGCGTGCCAGCCGCGCCAGAGCCGTGCGCGGATCACCGCGATCCCTGCCAATACCAGCCCAAGCGACAGCAGCGCAG
>DAHUXT010000040.1 GCA_027307065.1 Ktedonobacteria bacterium | reverse complement strand
CAGGTCGGAGCCGAAGGCGGCGAACGCCTCGAGCTCGCGGTACTGGGCGAGGTCCACGCGCAGGCGGCCGGCGACGGCACGCATCGCCTTGGGCTGCGCCGAACCACCGACGCGCGACACCGAGATGCCGACGTTGATGGCCGGCCGCACGCCCTGGTTGAACAGGTCTGTCTCGAGGAAGATCTGGCCGTCGGTGATCGAGATGACGTTGGTCGGGATGTAGGCCGAGACGTCGTTGCCCTTGGTCTCGATGATCGGCAGCGCGGTGAGCGAGCCACCACCGTAGTCCTTGTTCAGGCGGGCGGCGCGCTCCAGCAGGCGGCTGTGCAGATAGAACACATCGCCCGGATACGCCTCGCGGCCCGGTGGGCGGCGGATGATCAGCGACATGTTGCGATAGGCGTCGGCGTGCTTGGAGAGGTCATCATAGATGATGAGGGCGTCGCGCCCGCTCTCCATGATCTCCTCGCCCATCGCGCAGCCCGCGTACGGCGCCAGATACTTCAGCGGGGCGGGATCCTCGGCGCCCGCGTGGACGATGATCGTGTGATCCATCGCGCCGTAGCGCCGCAATGTCTCGGCAATCTGCGCCACCTGGAAGTTCTTCTGCCCGATGGAGACGTAGATGCAGACGAGGTCTTTGCCCTTTTGATTGATGATCGTATCAAGCGCTACGGCGGTCTTGCCGGTCTGGCGGTCGCCGATGATCAGCTCGCGCTGGCCGCGGCCAATCGGGATGAGCGCGTCAATCGCCTTCAGGCCGGTCTGCACCGGAACCGTCACCGACTGGCGAGTGATGACGCCAGGGGCCACGCGCTCGACTGGGCGGGTTCTGGTGGTGTTGATGGGACCCGCGTCGTCCAGCGGCGCGCCGAGCGGGTTGACAATGCGCCCGATCAGGGCGTCGCCAACCGGCACCTCGATGATGCGGCCGGTGGTGCGCACCTCGTCGTTCTCGCGCAGTTGGGTGTAGTCGCCCATAATCGGCACGGCCACGGAATCTTCTTCGAGATTGAAGGCGATGCCGAAGATATTGGTACGGGTGAACTCCAGCAGTTCGAGGTAGCGCGCGCCGGAGAGGCCGTACACACGGGCGATGCCGTCGGCCACGGTGATTACCGTGCCCACACTGGTCGTCGAGGACTCAGCGGCCGGCCCCTCAAAGTTCTGAATGCGGTCACGGATTACTCTGGTAATCTCGTCCGTGATTGCCATAATGAAACCTCGTTCTTTTGGGCACAGGCCTGGGCACAAGCCTGGTAAAACACTGTGCTCCAGCGCGTTGGGGCACGCCAGCTAGCGTCGGCGGCCACGTTTGCGAGAGTTGTTGGGATTCTTGGAACTACTATTGCTTCCGGTGTTGTTGCTTGGGTTGTTGCTTGGCTGGCGCGGCGCCATATGGGGCGCTGGCCCGCGACGTGGCGCCATCTCTGTCGCGGTGGTCGCGCCATCATCAGACGCGCCAGGCGCATCGGGTGGGCTGACGACAAACGGCGTCTCGCTCGCGACCGCGCCATCGGGTGACGTGTTGACCCCATCCATCTGGGTGCTGAACGCCCCGCCGCGCTCCATCTGCTGCCGCAGCAACTGTAGCCGCCGGCGGACACTGCCATCGATAAGGGTATCACCCACACGAGCGATAGCCCCACCCAGGATGGATGGATCGACCTGCTCCTGCAGCAAGACCTTCTTGCCGGTGAGGCGCTGCAAGTCCGCCAGCACACGTGCCCGCGTCTCATCGTCCAGCGGCATCGCCGTCGTCAGATTCGCCGGAACCTGATTATGGAAGTCGTTGTATTTGCGCTCGAACTCGTCGCGAACACGCGGCGCCAGCTCGACGAGTCCACGCTCGACCAGCAGCAGCGCCAGGTTGAGCGCCTCTGGCTGAATCTTTCCTTGGAGCAAGTCTTTGACCACCAGTTCTTTGCGGTTGAACTGGATGTTTGGCTCGCCCAGCAAGAAAGTGAGCCGGTGATCTCCGAAATATTCAGCGATCAGACGGAGGTCCTGGAGCCAGCGGTCGACGGATTTCTCCTCGACCCCCAGCTCAAAAACCGCCTCCGCATAGCGACGCGCAGTCGCGCCCTTTAACACTGGAGATCCCTCGATTGCGAGACGAACTCCTGCACCAGCTTGCGATTGTCATCGCTGTTCATCGAGTGGCCAATGACCCGCTCCGCCGCCAGAATCGCCAGATCAGACACCTGGCGGCTCAACTCGGACTTCGCCTGCGCGACCTGCTGGTCGATGTTCTTCTGCGCCTGTGAGAGAATGTCTTCAGCACGCTGACGCGCCTGCTGCTCGATCTCGGTGCGCAGATGCTCGCCTGCCTGCGAGGCGCGAGCCAGCGCCTGCTGACCCTCCTGCCGCGCCTGCTCCAGCATATCGGCCACGCGCTTTTCGGCCGCGTCGAGCTGCTTCTTCGCCTGCTCCGCGTTCTCGATGCCCGTCTGGATCACGCTCGCGCGGTTGTCGAGGAACTTGGTGACGGTCGGCAGCGCCCACCTCCACAAGACGTAGACAACGACGAGAAACACGACCACCTGGGCGATGAAGTTGAAAAGGCTCAGACCTAACTTATCCATGCACTCCTCCTTCTCTGGGATGTCTTCAACATCCAGCAGAAATCTTCTGCGAAGGAGCTAGCTGACCTTGCCCACAACGAACAGGATGATCAGCGCGACGACGAGCGCGTAAATCGAGATCGCCTCGGCAAACGCCATCGCGACGATCAAGTTCGTGCGGATGATGCCAGCGGCATCAGGGTTGCGCCCCATCGCGGCAAGCGCCGGACCAGCGGCCAGGCCGATGCCAATGCCAGGGCCAATAGCGCCGATACCGATAGCGAGGGCAGCCGCAAACTCGAAAAACTGTGGCACTGTAGGGTCTCCTTCTGAAACCAACTGGTTATACCGTCCGGCACATCTGCCGGGGCGGTTGCAGCGTCTCTTCCAGGTGTCACACCTGGCGATCTGGCCGGAATAGCCCGGCCGAGAACAACAACGGTCAGTGTCCGCGTGCGCCAATTACGCTGGCGCGTGGCACGTCAACTCACAGTCATTTATCCTGAACTTGCGCCGACCGGGGCCAGACGCAAGCGGAGGACACGAATCAAAAAGACGGATCAAAAGACGAACGGGCGAAACGACAAGACTAGTCTCCCAGCGCGTGCTCCAGGCGTGCCTGTTTCTCGTGCTGAACCTCTGCCGCGTGCTCTTCTTCTGGATCTTCGTGGCCATGACTCGTCGTGCCCAGCGTCAGGAAGATCAGCGTGAGCATGGCGAAGACAAAGGCTTGAATGAAGCCGACGAAGATTTCGAGGAAGTAGAACGGTATGGCGCCGACGAACGGCACCAGGAAGCTGATGACGAGCAGCAGCGTATCGCCCGCGAACAAGTTGCCGAAAAGACGGAAGCCAAACGAGATGATGCGGGCCAACTCCAGGATCGCTTCGAGCAGGCCGACGAAGAGGCCGATGGGGCCTTCCCTCAGCGAGATGTACCTGCCGATTTGCGCCCGCGCGCCCAACATGCGCCACCCATAGATCTGGGTGACCACCACCGAGATGACGGCAATCGCCAGGGTGAAGTTGAGGTCGGTCGAGGGCGGCCTGAACCACGGCGTGATGCAGTTGGAGAGGTTCTTGTCAGCCAGGAAGAATCCCGTGGCATTGGCACAACCGGGCAACTCATGATTGATGGTGCCAAAGGTTTCGATGCCGGGGATAATTTCCCAGAGGTTGCCGAGCAACACGTAGAGGAAGATAGCAAAGACCCAGGGGAAGAATCTTCGCCCCTTCTCTTTGCCGGCCACATCTTGGCACAGGCCAAGCATGCTCTGTACCAGCCACTCCAGCGCACCCTGCACGCGGCCAGGGAGCACCTTCTTGCGGCGGGAAAACAGGTAGAAGATGACGAAAATGAGTATGGCGTCTACAACAGACAGCAGCAACGTGCTCGTGATTGGGCCGAAGATGGGCTCGACCGGCACCACGATATTTGGCAGTTTCCAGAGCACGAGGTAGTCTCCCTCTGTGTTCTCACCGCCGCATTAGCCCGATATGCTTCAGCCTTCCTGCGCTTCCAATCCCGTCCCTCTATTGTAACGAGGTAACAAGACGATACGCGCCGTAGACGCCAGCGGCCAGGCCAAGCAGCAGCCCGATAAGTGTCGCTATTGGCGAACTGCGGAGCTTGCTGTCAATGAAGAGCCCGGCACCAATGCCGAGCAGAATGGGGATCGCGACTGTCAAACCAAGTTGACCGACCAGCACGAGACCGGCCCAATCGTTCGCTGATGGAGGCTTATCCTCGCCACTCCTCATTGACATGGCTGTAACTCCGCACACCAGAAGGAGTATATCATAGGGGCATTCTCCTAGGCAACAACTGGGATACCATTGTATCCCCTGTTCCGGCGACTGCGCCGCCCGGTCGTTGTGACGCGTTAGTGACCTAATTTTCAGCGACGCGCCGGGTTTCTTCACAAGACCAGGCATTTACCGCTGTTTATGGCAGCATAGATTCCAATGAATTAGTCCTTGGCCATAGCGTGCGTTCGCTTCGCTAAATCAGCCCACGTTCGCGCGCCAAATTTGCCGCTTGTGTACGATTGGCCGCGTGCAACTTCATCAGGATGTTCGAGACGTAGTTCTTCACGGTCCCCTCGGCGAGCGCCAGACGGTCGCCAATCTCGCGATTGCTCTCGCCGCGCGCCAGCAGCCGTAACACCTCGATCTCGCGCTGGCTCAGATCGCTCTCGCCGCCCCGCGTCCCAACTGTCCCAGCCGTCCCAGTCGTCCCAGCCGACTCCAGCGATGCGCCCTGCGGATTCAGGGTGCCCCGCTGCCCAAATTCCATCAGCAATTTTGTGGCCACTTTCGGCGAAATGGAGGACTCGCCCGCGTAGACCTGCCGGATGGTCTCCGCCAACTCCGCCGCTGGGGTGTCTTTGAGCAGATAGCCGACCGCGCCTGCCTTGATCGCGTCGAAAACGTAGTCCTCATAGTCAAAGGTGGTCAGGATGATGACACGGCACGGGAGATTGCGCGCGGTGATGGCGGCGGTCGCCTGCACGCCGTTTTGGCGAGGCATCTGCACATCCATCAGGACAATGTCGGGTCGCAGCGTCTCCGCCAGCTGGACCGCCTCCGCGCCATCCGACGCCGTGCCGACCACCTGGAACCCTGGTTCGAGCGCCAGCACGGTATGTAGCCCCTCGCGCATCAGCGTCTGGTCCTCACAGATGAGCAGGCGAATGGTTGGTTGTGAGTCCTGTACGCCCTTCGGCCTATTGGACATGGGCTTTCCCCCTCAATCGACATCCTTAGCGATGCTCATTCGGCGGCGACAGGCAGCCGCACCTCGACACAGGTGCCGTGGCCATTCGCTCCAGCGCCGATCAGCACGGTGCCGCTGACTCCGGCGGTGCGCTCGCGCATGCCGGTGATGCCGAAGTGGCCCTGCGGACTGTTGATAGCACTATGAGCACTGTCGTCGCCGTTCGCCATTGCCGTGCCTCGGACCGTCCTCGCCTCTATTCGTTGCGGTGGATTCGTCGTCAGGATACCCACGCCATCGTCCTCGATCCGCAGGATGACCGTGTCGTGCTGTCGGGTCAATTGGATACACACCGTGTGTGCGTCGGCGTGCCGCTCGATATTGGTGAGCGCCTCGATGCCAGTGCGCAGCAACGCCTCGGATACCTGGTCGCTCAGCGGTTCGACATCGGGCGCGATCTCGCAGGTGACCTGCCAGCCGGTACGTGCGGCTCCGTCACACACGGCGCGTGAGAGCGCATTGGCGAGCGATTCGCTGCTCCCCCCAGGTGTGCGCAGATTCGCAATCGCGGCGCGAAGCTCGGCGAGGGCTCCCCGTGCAATAGCCTGTGTCGCCGCCACCTCGTGATCGGCGCGGTCGGAGTCAACATGGCGCAGACGTTGGGCAGCCTCTAACTTGACGGTCATCAGTGCTAACGAGTGGCCAAGGGTGTCGTGCATGTCACGGGCGAGTCTGCCACGTTCGCGCAGCACCGCAAGCTCGCGTTCGTGGGTCGCCGCATGCTCTAACTGCTGGTGCGCCGCCTCGAGCTCGCGATGCGACTGCTCCAGGTCCGCGTACATGCGCTCGCGCTGAAAGCGATGGCGCAGCAGCACGATGGGCATATAGATCACTGCGCTATAGCACGCCATGCCCAGGACCAATCCAGTGAAGTTGACCAGGTCCGGCATCGAGAGGGTCTTTGGCAGCTCCTGGTTGAATGCTATTACCAGGAACGCGGTTGGCACGATGAGCAGCAGTCCACGCGGCATTGGCAGGAGCGTAAAGCTCATGCCATAGGGAATCCAGATGAGCCAGAGAAAGTTGGTGTCGAGTGCGAACATCACCACGCTGAGCGCCACCAGCACGGCCCAGAGGGCAACTGCGCGCCAGGGGAAGAGCACTCGTCCACAGTTGATGCGTGTCTTCCAGTAGTCGTCTGGATTGCTGCCAGCGATCCAGTGAGCGCCGTAAGTAAACGCGATCAGATAGCATAGCGCGAGCGCCAGCGCGCCCCATCCGCGCGGACCCGCATAGAAGGAGGGGTCATGCGCCAGGATGTTCAGCAGTGAGATGAGCACAGACGCAAACACTACGATGCGCCAGAAGAGACTAATGTTCTTGCCGAAGCGTCCGAGCGCTGTCATCTGTGTCAGCGATGACGTTTGTGCCTCTTGCATTGCCATGCCTCTGTACCTCTGGTGAGTCTCTACGCCGCCTCGAACAGTATACGCGAAAGTAGCGCGTTTCGCGTGCCAGCCAGAGGAGGTTACGACGAGCCATACGAGAGATACGAAGAGCCCAGGCAGCCGGTTTCTAGTTGAGATGTAGCGCGCATGCGCCGCATAGGATGTCGGTGTTGTTGTGCTACCTTCTAGTTACTTGCATGCAAGCTTTCATTCGAGAGACGCATCGTGTAAAATGAAGCCAAGGAATACAAACGAGCGACCAGGATGAGCGCAGGAGGTACATCAACCGGCACACCGGGAGGGAGACACATGGTCGAGCCACGCGGCGGAAACACGTCTGGATTCGCCAGGCGCCTGCGCGAACTGCGCACGCAATTGGGTTGGAGTCGAGAAGATCTCGCTACCCGCGTGGACGTAAGCGCTAATTCGGTGTGGAACTGGGAAAACGGCAAACACTTCCCCCATATTCACAAGCGCGACAAGCTCTGTGAGGTGCTGGGAACGAACCCGGAAGCCATCTGCCTGCCGCCATTTGAGTGCGATTGGTGACCGTGGCTCGCAACAGTTCGCCCGATGGCTGGCTTGCCACGTCTGGCTAGCTGGAGATTTGGGCCAGTTGCCGCGCTGTCATCAGCCAGAGCAGGATCGCGCTGCCTGCCAGTTGCTTGGCGGCGAGCGTCGCGGTGGGCGTCTCTTCGGGCAGATTGAGCGCGCAGCAGGCGCCCTTCTTCATCATGATTTGCGCGTCGCCACGCGGCGTGATCAGTCGCGCGATCAGTATGCTGAAGTCGGGCTCGTGGCCGAAGAGCATCAGCCCGTGCGCGTCGGTGTAGATGGTGAGCAGCCCTGCGAGATGCGCCAGGCTAAATCCGGGCGCGAGCGCCTCGTTTTCCTCGACGGGCAAATTCAGCGCCTCGCCAACGAGGTCGGCGGTCTGGCGCGCACGCGCAAGTGGGCTGGTGAGCAACACGTCGATGCTGGGATGCAGTCGCTTCAAACCGTCGGCGGCCGCGTGCATCCGGCGTACGCCTTTCTCGGTCAACGGGCGCAGACGGTCATCGCCCGTCCATGTTGCCCCATTGCCAGCGGGTCCGTGGCGCATCAAATAGAGTCGCATGTCTTGCCTTCCCTCAACTGACAGGACATTCTCCCAGAGGTTTACTCGCGATGATCCGCTACGACGCCGGTGAGCGTGATAGGCTCCTCGTCGAGCTGTGCATTCGAGAGCGCGAGCGCTGCCAGCGCGGAACCATTGCGCCGCGCGATGGCGACGTTGCCAGAACTATCGCGAAAGAGAAACAGCGCGTCTGGCGGCCCCTCGGCAAAGGTGCGCGCGCGTGCTGTGATGGCATGGCCGCCGAGGGTCAGGGTGACGATCGGCGCGGCAAAAACCGCCTGAGCGAGATCTCCGGTGATGTCGGTCAGTATATTCCCAAAGTGGTCTGTGTGCACGCGATGTGCCACCAGTGTATCACCTCGCCAGGTTGGTTGGGGCAGCTCGAGGCGCACCAGCGATTCCACCGGACGCGATGGCCCAAGGTCGTTGAGCGCTACTCCGGCGGCGAGCCACGCGGCGGCTGGCGCAAAGATGTCGCGCCCGTGGAAGGTCGCGCTGCGCTCAGCAGGGAAGTAGCGCGGATTTTCGAGGAGGACAGCGCGCGCATCCGTGGGATTCGTGAGCGCGGCGAGCACATAGCTGAAGAGGCCGTTATCAGGCCCAACGAAGGTGCGCCCGCCTGCCTGGAGCGCAATGGGGTGTCGTTCGCTGCCGACTCCGGGGTCCACAACACAGAGGAAGATGCTCTCCTGCGGAAAGTAGTGCCAGGCGGTGTGCAGCACCCACGCGGCGGCGCGTACATCCTGCGGCGGAATCTCGTGGGTGAGGTCCACCAGCGACGCGCCAGGAGCGATACCCAAAATGACGCCCTTCATGACGCCAGTGTAGCCGTCGGCTGCGCCAAAATCGGTCAGGATGGCAATCAGTGGTGTGGTACTCGACGTCACAGTCATCGCAACATGTGCCCTCAACTCAGCAGTTTACAGTCGAAGCGCACCACGCCAGCCTTGCGGTCAGTGATGGCACGCACCACCTCCAGCCGCACCTGGCCGCCAATGGGCACGGGCAAATCATCCAGTCCGATGATACGCGCCTCGGCGTGCACGTCAGGCTGATCGAGCCGGGCGATAGTGCAGCGAACGTAGGGCTGTTCGACGCCCTCAAAGCTCGCGCGAAGACCGGTCTCCTTCGTCAACACGGTGCCCTCGATGATCATGCTGCTTCTCCCTCGCGCCTTGCGCCCACCCATCGGAGTTCTTAACAATTCACAAAATCCGCCTCTCTTGCTATAGAATACTCAACAGCGCAGTTTCGCGCCAGCGATCGCAAAGCCAGGAGTCGCTTGTGTCCGGTCAGGTATCCACCGGGTCTTCCGCGCAGCCAGAGGTCGTGGCTGCCGCATGGTATGCCGAACCGTTGCGATGGCGGCGACCGGGCGGCATCGCCGTGCTCGTAGTCCTCTATTGCGGGCTGTGGAATTTGGCGGCGCGCATTCCGCTCAACCGCACCGATCTCGATGCCTTCTTTATCCCGGCGACACGCATCGCGCTGGCGGGGCATCCCTTCGACGTCTATTCGCTGCGCTACGTGCAGATATACCCCAACGCCAATGGACCCGTGAGTCTGTTGCCGTTGACGTTGGCATCGGCGATTTCAGCATGGCAGGGCTGGCTTGGCAATATGGAGTTGCGGCGGGTGGTGGTGCTCACCCTCTTCGCGCCGTTCGTGCTGCTGCTGGCGCGCGAGGCGGTGGCGGCGGTGGATCGGCTGCGGGCGGTGCCACTCAAAGGGTTTGCGCGGTTTGCCGCATATGCGGTCTTCGCGCTTTCGCCGGAGGTCTGGCACGGCATGGTGTTTTATGGGCATGTCGAGCAGCCCATCATGCTCTTGCTCGCGCTGGCGGGCATTCGCCAGTTGCAGGCGCGTCGTCCGGTAGGGGCAGGTCTGCTGCTGGGGCTGGCGCTGCTGACACGCACGAGCGCGCTGTTGCTGGTCTTGCCGCTGGTGCTGCTGCTGCTGCGAGATCGCGACTGGCGGGCGCTGGGACGACTGGTTGCGGCGCTAGTCAGCACGATCGTGGTCGTATTACTTCCATTTGTGCTGAGCGATGGCCGCGATGTGCTCTACTCGCTTGTGACCTTCCGTGGCGAGTTGACGGTGGGTGGCGGCAGCTTCTGGGGGCTGACACTCGGCACGCCATGGGAGTCATTTGGCCAGCGCTACGACGGCGCGACGGTGCTGCTGCTCGCGTCGCTGCTCACGGGACTCGTGCTGCTGCGTCGTCGCGACCTGAAGCTTACCAGCCCGGCGCTCTATCTGTTGCTGGCGCTATCATCACTGTGCTTTGCGCTGCTCATCAAGACGCTGTGGCCATATTACTTCCTCGAACCCTTCACATTCCTTACCATCTGGTGGCTCAGCGCGATGCCCGCCTCAATCGGCCGTTTCGGCGCCTGGTTCCGCTGGGGACTGGCGCTGATCTTGCCAGCGATGGCAGTGGTTTGCGCGAACCTGCGTGAATATGGCCTGACGCTCGAAACAGTGTCCGACGTCTTCAGGCCAGAGAGCCTCGTGCTGACGATTGCCATGACGCTGGTGATGGCGGCGATCCTCTGGCTGTTGCTTGCCAATTCTGCTCTGGGCTACCCGTTCACCAACACTTCCCTGTCCAAAGGTTCAGTCGCGCCCTCTGCCGAATGACGGATGTGAGCGCGGCGAGCGCGAGGTATGGTCTCGGTGAATTGTACGCAATACCCAATTCACGTGAACTGGTGTTGTGCGAGAGGCGTGTCGGCGCCTGAATGCGACGCGAATCGCGCGGAAATTCGCCGTGGCATTGATGCTGCGGCGCACACCGACAGACACCACGCCCCAGGCAAAATCAGTATGACATACATGTATGCGCCTCGTGGATGACTGCGCGACGCAGGGTCGGGTTGCACCGGTGAATTGGACAGAGAGAGGATACCGATCATGTTTTCGGAGCAGGAATTTACCTACCTCAAGAGCCAGCGTCTGGCGCGTCTTGCCACGGTGGATGCGCATGGTCAGCCGACCGTCGACGCCGTCGGTTTTTCGCTGGACGGCGGGCAGATTCTCATTGGCACCCACAGCCCGCGGTCTTCCCGCAAGTATCGCAATATCACTGGTGGCAACGCCAACGTCGCGCTGATCGTCGATGACCTGCAATCCGTGCAGCCGTGGCGGCCCCGCGGCATCAAGATTCATGGCGTCGCCGAGGTGATGGAGCGCGACGGCCATTTCGGGCCGGGCAGCTACATCGTCATCACCCCAAAGGTATCGTGGAGCTGGGGCATCGAGCCGGTGGAGGGAGTGCCCGGCCCGAAGAAAACCGTCTGGTAGCGAAACTCATGACTCGGCGGCGAGACACACCCATATCTGTGTTCGAGCAGCCAGCATAGTCTCCGCTGGAGGCGTTCGCGCGTCATCGCGGCTATGCCTTCACGTGTACCGCTGCTATCCCATCGGATTCTGGCGTACAATATACGCGGAATTGTGCCAGATCGAGGGAACCCAATGATGCGACTACCCAACGATGTGGTGCCCGTCTCGTACCTGATGGATGAAGAGACGCGCACACTGATGATTAGCTGGTCCGACGGCCACGAGAGCGTGCATCCATACGAGGCGCTGCGCCGCGCTTGCCCCTGCGCGTGGTGCGCGGGCGAAGGTGGACAGAAAGGCAGCGTCGACCACGATACCGTGTTCACCGGCCAGCAGACCACGCTCTATGAACTGACGCCGATAGGGCGCTACGGCCTGACGCCTGTCTGGGGCGACGGCCACCGCACAGGCATCTACACCTACGAGCGGCTTCGCGCAGTTTGCCAGTGCGACGAATGCCGCCTGCTGCGTGGCGAACGACGCTAGCGAGCTGATTTTCACCCGACCGATTCGGGATAGCCAGGGAGACGAGACAGCGTATGAGCGAGACGGTAACATCGGAGATCGTCGGCCAACTCCAACGGTGGCAGGCGCGGGTCGAGGTGACTCTGAAACCTGTAGTGCTCGACCCTCAGGGCGACGCGGTGTTGCACGGCCTGCATCAGCTAGGGTTCGACGCTGTCTCGCGGGTGCGGGTCGGCAAATATCTGGAGCTTACTCTTGCCGCCGCATCGCAGAACGACGCCGAGACGTTGGTGCGGCAGATGTGCGACCGTCTCTTGGCAAATCCGGTGATCGAAAGCTATACTTTTAGCGTGGAACCGGGAAACCCGCCCACCGCCTGAGCGGCTGGTCGCGGGATTGCGCCACTGGCGTGGTACAGCCCGGTTTTTCAGCAATGACCTTCGGGGCAGGGTGTAATTCCCGACCGGCGGTAAAGCGCACCAGCGCTAAGCCCGCGAGCTTCATCCGATGATGAGGCAGATCCGGTGAGATGCCGGAGCCGACGGTAACAGTCCGGATGGGAGAAGGTCGAAGCGTCCGCGTGCCCTCATTGGTGAGGGTTCGTCGCGGCGTGTTCGCCTGCGAGCCGCCCCAGGTCGGTATCCTACCGCTGCAGGGGCGCGATTCCTCCCGATGGCAGGCGTCGTCTCCTCAGTGGTAGCAGCCCGAGGAGGCGCCTGTATGGCACAACTCTCTACGTCACCTCCATCTCTGTATCCATCGTCGTCACCGCCGCCGGATACGACATCTGAGGAGCAGCCGCGCGCGCGCCAACTCATATCGCCGCGGGCAATTTTCCGTCTAGTTGGCGATCTGGTTCCGGCGGTGGTCCTCGGCCTGCTCGTGCTGGCCATCTGGCAATTGGTGACGGCCAGCGGGGCAGTCGCCCAGTATCTGCTGCCCGCTCCTGCCGATGTGCTGCGCACGTTTTGGCGGTCACTCACCAACGGACTGCTCATCAGCTATACGTTGGCCACGCTGGAAGAGAGCCTGGCCGGGTTCGCGCTGGGCGCGTGTGTTGCCTTGCCGCTCGGCTACGGCATTGCCCGCAGCCGTTTGATCAGCCGGTCGGCCGAGCCATATCTGGCGGCCAGTCAGGCGATTCCAGCGGTGGCACTGGCTCCGCTGCTCTCGCTCTGGCTTGGCTACGACCTGCCGCCGATCGCGGTGCTGTGCGCGCTGATCGTCTTCTTCCCGTCGGTTGTCAACACCGCGCTGAGCGTGCGCCTGCTCGACCGCGAGATTCTCGACGCCGCCCGTACCGATGGCGCTGGCTGGTGGGCCTTGCTGCAGCACATTGAACTGCCACTGGCGCTGCCAGGGATTCTGGCAGGTCTGCGCACGAGCCTGACCCTCTCGATCACCGGCGCCGTCGTCGGCGAATTCGTCGTCAGCGATCGCGGCCTGGGCGGGCTGCTCAACATCGCGCGCGGACAGTTCGATTCCGCGCTGGTCTTTGCGACCCTTTTGATGCTCGCGCTGCTGGCCACCACGCTCTACCTGTTGGCACGACTGATCGAGCAGCGCGTGATATACCTGGAGGAACGTTAGCAGTTATGAATGTACGCAAGATTCTGCAGAGCTCCCGGCGGATTGTGGCGGCGGGTACGCTCTCGCTGTTTGTGCTCACGCTGGCGCTGGCGGGTTGTGGCGCGACCGCGACTGGTACTGGTAGCGGCGGCAAAGCCAAGCTGACCGTAGGACTGACCTACGTGCCCAATATCCAGTTCGCGCCGTTCTATGTCGCTCAGGCGCTCGGCTATTACCGCGACGCGGGACTGGATGTCACTTTCCACCATCACGGAGCGAGTGAAGACGAGTTCGCCGCGCTGGTCGCCGGGCAGGAAGACGCGATCTTCGCCGGAGGTGACGAAATTGCCGGGGCCGCCGCGCACAACATCCCTATCGTGGACGTGGCGACTGTTTTTACCAAGTATCCCGTCGTAGCGGTCGTGCCCGCCAACTCGTCAATTACCACGGCGGCTGACCTGCGCGGCCATACCATCGGCGTCCCCGGCAAGTATGGCGCGACGTATATCGGCCTGTTGGCGCTGCTCTCCTCGGCGGGCCTCAAGCAATCCGACGTTACCATACAGTCCATTGGCTATACCCAGGTGACAGCCCTGCTGACTCACAAGGTGGATGTGGTGATGGGGTATGGCAATAATGAGCCACTGCTGCTGCAAAAGGCGGGGATGACCGTGCGCACGCTCGACGTGAATAACGCCGAGCATCCCCTCATTTCTAACGGACTGGCGGCGATGCAAACGGTTCTGTCGAGCCGGGGTGGTGACATCAAGAAACTGGTGGCTGCCACACTGAAGGGCGTGCAATATGTGATCGATCACCCGCAGGACGCGGTGAATCTGAGCAAGGCGTTCGTGCCGGGTCTCGATAGCACGTCGAACGCGGCGGATGCGCTGGCGGTGCTTCAGGCGACCGCGCCCTATTTGCAGACTGTGGGAGCGAAGGCGGGCTACAACGATCCGGCGAAGTGGACGGCGATGGTGAGCTTCTTGCAGAGCCAGGGACAGCTTTCCGGACCCGTAGACGCCAGCAAAATCGCAACCAACAACTACCTGCCCTAGCTGTGAAACCTGATTGTGTTATTGCGTTGCGGGAGTGGGGGCGTCGACGTCCCTGCTCTCCATCCCCTCCCCATGTCGGGGAGGGGTGGCCGAATGCCTGGAGCGGTTTCGGGAATCGCGCTGTGGCTTATTTCACGTGGGCAATCACGAACTGCGTGAAGACGACCTCGATGCCGTCATTGCCTGCCAGACCGGTTTTGCCCGAGGTGAAGGTCGTGTCATCAGCGGTGCCGACCTGTGTGCCATTGACGGAGAAGATGAAGTGGCTGCCCTGGGCCTTCACCGTGAGCGTATTCACCTGATTCAGCCCCTTCTTGATGGCGGCGTTCGCGGTGAAATTGTCGATGGTCGTGGTCTTGCCGTTGACGGTCTTGTCGAAAATCCACTTGCCGTTGGAATCGACCTCGAACTCATAGTAGTTGCCCGCGCTGGGCCGCCGGAAGACGAGTCCGTAGGCATAGGTGAGTGGGCCGGAGATTTGCTGCACCGAGACCGTGGTGATCGCATCAGATACCGTGTCGGTGGGCGCGTAACAGATGAAGCCCGCGGAGATGTGATAGCCGCCCGCGCCGAACGAGCAACTGCTGTCACTCGTCCACTGATCTTTCGTGCTGGTATCGGTCGTGCCATCCAGTGAGTCCTGGAAGATGATCGAGCCGCCGCCCGCTACGGTAGACCCGCCGCCAAGCGTCGCCCCGCCAAAGGTAATCTGGCCCAGCCGATCTTTAAAGAGGAAGGCGCTGCCTGCAACCAGCCCAATGACCAGCACGAGCGCCACCAGACAGCCGATGACGCAGCCCGCGCGGCTCTTTTTCGGCTGTGGCTGTTGCGGCTGTACCTGCCCCGTCCAGGGTTGCCCTGGCGTTTGCGGATAGCCCGCCTGATAATTCGGCTGGGCGCCCGGCGCGCCATAGGTCGCCTGCGGGGGCTGTCCGTATCCCGGCGTTTGTGGCTGCCCATAGGTAGGTGCGGGCGTCTGTGGCTGCCCGTATCCTGGGGCTGGCGGTTGGTTGTAGGCCGGTGGCGTAAATGCTGGCGGGGTGTATGCGGGTGGCTGCGGCGTGGGCGGAGGAGGAGGCGTGGGCGGCATTTGCACCGGCTGCTCCGGAATCGGCTGATTCCAGTCAGGCCGGGCGGCCTCGCCACCAGGTGGCTGATTCCACGCGGGGAGCGATGGGTCTCCGGCGGGTGCGCCTTGAACAACCATCGGCCCGGTGTACGGGTCTTGCCCTGCCGCTGCATGGACGGGCATCCCGCAGAAGGGACACGTCGCAACGTTGGGATCCGGCAATGCCCGCTGACAGTGAGGACAATTCATCGTGCTGTATTCCTTTCGTGTGGCTTCACAGTCACAGCGTACCCGGCAGCGTCTCGGATGCAGTATATCCGAGCAACCAATGCCCGTAAATGGGCAAGAGTGTGACGTGGTTCACGTCTACGCATAATTGAGGAGCGGGCATTGGAGGCAGGCGTGCGGTCTATTCCGCTAGTCGCCGCGCTGCTCGGCCATTGGCACTGCGGGCGGGAGCAGCGTCAGCAGCATCGAGAGGATGAAGCCAGTCACGCCCCAGATACGGTGCTGGCCGAAGTCGTAGAAATGGATATCGCGCGCGATCCCGCCACGTACCCATGTTTCCTCGTGGAAGATCGCTGGATCGCTGAGCGCCTCAAAGGGCGCCTCGATGATCTCCTCGACCTCTGCCGGGTTTGGTGAGAGCGCGGGCAGGCCATCGGGCAGCCAGCCAACGACCGGTGTTACCAGAAAGTTGCTGACCACGGTGAAGTGCGGTGGTAGCGCGCCGAGGATCTCGACCCGGTCTGGCGGCAACATGATCTCTTCCCATGCTTCTCGTAGTGCCGTCGCTGCGAGGCTGGTGTCGCCGGGATCGCGGGAGCCGCCGGGGAACGAGATTTCGCCCCGGTGCGACTTCAACTGCGATGAGCGGCGTGTGAAGAGCAGGTACGGAACGCCGTCGCGGGGGTACAGAAGCGCCAGCACGGCGGCGATACGCGCGGAGGAGGGAGCCGCTACCGCATCGGGCGTTGTGGCCACGCGCGCCGACTGTGCCGACTGTGCCAACTGGCTGCGCAGCCAGTCCGCCATCACCGAGGCGTCGGCGAGCGTTTGCGCGCGCGTGATCTGCCCATCATCCGGCCCCTGCCGCTGCGCTCCCGTCATCGTCATCTTTCCTCGGTAGAGTTCTAGCACGGTATTGCTGAGGTTGATCCCCGCAATGCCACACGTCGCACAACGACATGGGCTGCGCGAGCGTTCGGACAAACGCTAGAGGTTTCTCTTGCGTTTCGCGCCATACTCTGCTATACTATCGCGAGAAGTGGGGGCATGCAACGCGACAGATGCGGGATCTGAGCAACTGAATCCGAGATCACTCCTGGGGATGAATATACCCCTGGGGTGCTTTTTGTGTTTCAAGTGACCGCGCCACCCGGAAGACCCTGTAGGCGAAACTTGTAGGTTTTTTGCGGGCGTTCACGATTCAGGCGATACACAAAACTACTCCGGAGTCACACGCCACCGGTTGGCGTACCTCAACCTCTCGCTCCCCGCCGCGCGTTCGCTTCCCTTGCTTCGCCGCTGACCGCACTGCGCGTTCAGGCTGTGCTATGTGCCGACACCCGCGAAGGATGTGCCCCCTCGCTGATGTCCCGCAGGCGCACCACGACTCGCCCGCGGCGGCAGACTTTTGCACAGGGGGTGGCTCTCTCCACGCCAGCACGACAGATGACGCATTCGGCGATTGCGGCGATCAGGCGGCGATTGCGTATGTCAGGGTTGTATCTGAGCTGGCGCGCAGGATTCTTTGATTGGGATAGCCGCGAACGTTTGCTCTTCGGCAGGATCATGAGACCGGGACGCAAATGTAGGATCAGCAAAATGTCCCCAAAGAATCACTCGGGCATCGGGTGTCAGGCCGCGCATCAAGAAGAAAAGACGGGCTGTTTGCCGTCATGCGCTTTCCGACCCGCTCTGCGACTGGCGCATGACGCACTGCATGCGCAACGCACACAGCGCCGATTTCTCACGGGCGAACTCTGGGCACGGCCTCGCTCGCCAGGATGGCACGACGCGACCGGCATGTGCCGGAAACCTCCGGGCTGATTCCCGGGGGACACGCCGCCATAGCTTGCCATGGTCAGCGGCAACACTAACACGCAAGGGAAAGGGGTGGCGTCTCACTCGTAACGATGCAGGGTGAGCCGCCGAAAGTATTTCGATGCGTCCAGAAGACAACGCAATCGCACCGGACACGCTCGCGCAAAACGAGCAGAATAACGGGTATGAGGAGGCCGACCACATGGCCGACAACACCAACACCAACATCGACGAGATGAACGCGACCGGCGCGGAAGAAGACACCGGGGAAATGCATGCCGCCGCGGATGCCGAGCCGGAAAATGTCGGCGTCGAACATGCCGAGTTGGAACATGCCGAGCTGGAGCATGCCGTGCCAGCGGTAGACGAACACGACATGCAGGATGATCATGTCAACCATGTTCACGACGACGACGACGCGGATGGCGCCGATATGAGCGAGATGGCGCGGCTCTTGGATGAGCAGGATGTGCAGTTCAAGAGCATCAAGCGCGGCGATGTCGTGGAGGGTCAGATCGTCCACATGGACGACGATGAGATTCTGGTGGACATCGGCCTCAAGAGCGAGGGCGTGCTCTCGATCAAAGAGTTGCCCGCGACTGGCTACGGCTCGCGCGAGGAACTGAGCGTCGGCGAAACCGTCCTCGTCTACGTGGTGCAGCCCGAGACACCCGAGGGCCACGCCATCGTCTCGATCAAGCGCGCGCGGCTGGAGCGCCAGTGGCGCATCGCGCAGGAGCAATACGAGCGCGGCGAACTGCTCG
>DAHUXT010000409.1 GCA_027307065.1 Ktedonobacteria bacterium | reverse complement strand
GGTACACATCACGAGCAAAACAAAGATAGTCATCGTCGCAAGGCGCTTTGATCTCACCGTCGTCGTACGCATGAATGATCTACCTGCCCTCCCCTGCTGGTCGCCTGCCCGAACGCCCGCGACCCACGAATGCGGGCACTGTCGGGGAATGTCGTTCTGGATATGAGTCTGCCTTGAAGGCAGGTGGCAAGCCACCGACAATCCGGACTATCGCCCCGACAATGCCTCGGACAATGGCTCCAGTGGCGCGGCAAGACAAGCTTGCGGATATGCTGGTGTTGTGTGCTATGATGCGGCAGAATCTTGACAAGGGGAGGGATGTGGTTGTCTGGCATAGGGAAGTGATCGATTGGCGACAGGAGCCGCCGCTTCGACGGTGGAGTGTAAACCCTGTAGGCCGTGCCAAACAGCGCACACGTGGGGTGGTAACCATGACCTTACCGCCATCATCCTCGCTATCATCGTCATCATCCGCGGTCACCTTCGCGGACCTCCTGCGCTCGCACCGCACAGCGGCTGGCCTCACGCAGGAAGAACTGGCTGATAAGGCTCATCTCAGCGTCGATGCCATCAGCGCGCTGGAGCGCGGAGAGCGCCGCATACCACGCAAAGACACCATCGCGCTGCTCGCCGATGCCCTTGAACTTGCGCCGGATGATCGCGCAACGTTTATCGCCGCCGCGCGCCGTACGCCGAATGCGCCAAGCGAGGATATTCAGGTCAATGGCAGCGTCACCCCAGTCGTCCACCCGGTTCCCACACGTCCGATCAATCTGTGGCAGATGGCACGGCCACATCTGGTTGCGGTGGCGCTGTTAACACTCGCGCTGCTCACGGTGGCAGGTGTGTTCGTGCCACTGGTCGTGCCTACGTTTCCGCGCGCGCTTGGTTGGATCGCAGGCTTGGCGGTGCTTGTGCTGCTGGCCGTGGTGGCTCTGGCACCTCCATTACGGCACACCTTGAGGACAACCTGGCGTGTCACCCAGCAGGCCAACAATGTGCTGGTGAGCGTGCTGCTCTGTCTTGTGGTCGTCATCACCACCCTGTTCGCTATTCGACCAACCGCGCCTTTGGCACAGGCGCAGCGGGCAGGCTACGACTTCAGCTACAGCTATCATCGCCCGACACACTTGGGCGGCTCGATCACCATTGGCACCATCGAGCAGTTCGAGACCCTCAGCCCTAATGGGATAGGCGGCGGAATCACTTGGTTGAACCTGTCTCCGATTTGGCAGGGCTGTCTCGTCCAGCTTCCCGACCAGAGGCTTGGGTTGAAGGGCTGGAAGGCGGACCAATGTACCGAGGTGCCTACAGTGGATAATGGTGGAGAGAGCGCCGACGAGCGGACGACGACCTTCCACATCGATCCGCGCGCCGTCTGGTCTGATGGGGTGCCGATCACCGCCGATGATTTCCTGTTCGGCCAGCGCCTCGTGACCGACCCCAATCTCAATGGAGGATGGCCTTCCCCGCCGATGTCGCTCACAACGCCCGATGCCCATACCGTGCGGATTCAGTGGGAGAAGCCGAATTTTGACTATCTTTCCACTCTCAGCTCCTTGTATCCGTCGCCGCTGCATGTGTACGGGGTAGGCAAGTTCGCGGGCATTTTCGACCCGGCAACCGGCGCATACAACTCTAGATTGGCTCAACAACTCAGCAGATCGCCGGAGTTCATGTCGACGATTCCCGTGGATGATGGCCCGTTTACCGTGCAGAGCTTCGTGCCGGATCACCAGCTGGTACTGGTCAAGAATCCGCGCTTCTTCTCGAACTTCTTCCACACGCCAGCGCTGGACAAGATCACCGTGATGACCGTTGCCCAGGACTTTCTGCCGCAATTTGCCGCCGGACTCCATCCATTGCCCCAGATGGAGGACGATCTCATCAACCGCTATCGTCAAGGGGCGCTGGACCTGGCGGCGCCGTCAGAGCCGTTCATCCTGCGCCAGCTAGGGGATATCCCCAAGGGGCAGGCGCAGATCGCATCCGCCACAGACACGATAGAGCTTGCGTTTAATCAGCGCCAAGAAGCGCCCAACGCCAAGTCCAATGGCGGCGTCTCGATCTTTACTGACCGGCGGGTGCGCCAGGCATTCATCGAGGCGTTTGACCGCTGCGCGGCAGTGCAGGCGCTGCTGGGCAACGTCGCCTGCGACGATCCGAATATCTTCACCGATGAGTCAGACGCGACGGCGGCAGTCGCAGGCTATGACCCCACCTTCAAGCTGCCGGTATATAATCCCAGCGATGCGGCGCGGCTGCTGGACTCGGCGGGCTACCGTGTCGTCGATGGGGTCAGACGCGACAGGGATGGAGTGACCCCACTGGCGCTTGACCTTCTCGCCTCGCCCGGCGCCAGGGCCAGCCTCAGCCTCGCCGAACAGGTGCAACAAGACTTCGCGCGCTATCTGCGTGTTGGCGTGACCATCGACGATAAGCAGATCGCCTTTTGGAAAAAGGCGAGTCCAATTCAAACCGGTGTCTTTGACCTGATGATGGATGACTCCGAAAACAGCATAGATCCGATCAATCGTCTCACCAATGACAAGGGGACG
>DAHUXT010000408.1 GCA_027307065.1 Ktedonobacteria bacterium | reverse complement strand
CGTGGCCTCTGCCATCCAGTTTGTACCCCTGCGCGGGTGTAAAGAGATAGGTACACGCGTTGCAACTGCCGAGGCTCAGCACGATATTCAAGGATGCGTTGGGGTACTTCGCCGCCGAGATCGTGAGCGTGCCGCCCTGGCCGTGTACCTGTGGGCACGGATCCAATGCCCAGGTGTTCGCGCCCTGGTTGCCGTTGCAGGTGGCGGGTGGCCCCCCTCCGCCGGATGTCGGGCTTGGCGTAGCGGTGGGTGGGACCGTTGCCGACGGCACTGGCGTCTGGGAGTTTGGAATGATGCTATAGGGGGGAGTGCTACCGGGCTGCCAGGGAGGAACGGTCGAGGTGGGAAATGTCGGAATGCCCTTGATCTGCCCCGTGCCCGTATTGTTGTTGCCCGAGTTGCCATTCGAGTCGCGCGCGGCTGAGACGCCAGCAAGCGCGGTATTGGCCACAGTGGTGACGACCCCCATACACGAGCACAGCGCGACAATCATCACCAGCCCCAGCAAGCCGCTGAGCATCGCGCGAAACTGGCGGTTCGTCTCCCACCGATCCTGAAACCGGAATATCAGGCGGTCCAGCCCACTTCTTCGTCGCATCACCGCCACGTTACCCCTTGCCAATCTCTGCCATTATCCGTGCTGGCCACCATCGGCCAGCGGCGCATCGGGGCCTATTGTATCAAACATCTGCTGAGCTACTGCCGCCGGGTATGCTTCATAGTACTTCTGCATGCTGTTTGCCAAGATGCGGCACTCAGGCAGCCCGGCATCAGACGCTGCTATAATGGAGCGGCGGCTGGCACGCCTGTGACTCTTCCATGCTGGACCGTGAAGCACAGGAGTATTCCATCGATGCGACGTCCCCGACCACAGGTTTCCATCGGACTGATCGTGCTGACGGTGGTGCTGCTGCTGAGCGGATGCACGCCGATCTGGAGCTATAAGCATCCCGTAGCGACGGCCACGCTCCCGCCCGCTACCGATCCCATGACCGCCGCCTGCCCATCCTGGACCGCGCCTGAAGCGCCTTTAAGCATTCCGCCACCCGCCAACGCCTCGGCCCAGGCATTCGCCAGCTACAATGCCCAGCGTGTCTTGCGGACGCCGCGGCCCGTTCGCAACTTTTACAGCATCGCCCAGCGGTTCGTCACACATGGGGGCGCCATCGCCTGCCGGGTGCGCACCTCGCCGCGTAATGAGCACATCAGCGACGAGCGGTTGTTCTGGGTCGTCAATCCCGATCAGTCTGGCGGCTACCATCAGATACGCGCGCGACTGATGGCTGTCACGCCGCACCTGTATATGTATGTCGAGGATGGCGCATCGGTGAGCCAGGCGGCGATTGACGCGTCAGCGCGGGTATTCGAGACGCACAACTATCCGAACGATCGCAAATATTTCGGCTCTCAATGGTTTCCCGGCCCGGATGACGACCCACATATTACTGTGCTCAACGCCCGCTACCTCGGCGTGTATCTCGGCGGCTACTTCTCGTCGGAGGACGAATTTCCGCGCGCGGTTTCGCCCTACTCCAACGAGCGCCAGATGATCTACATCAATCTCGCCAGCAGCATTGGGCAGCCAGGCACCCCAGCCTACAACAGCACCGTTGCCCATGAATTTCAGCATATGATCCACTGGTTCTGGCATCCCGGCGACGACTCGTGGCAGAACGAGGGCATGTCGGTGATGGCGCAGCATATCAATGGCTATGGCGTCGAGGGGATGGATGACGCGCTGCTGGCGAATCCTGATACGATGCTCGGTGGCTGGACAGGCGATGGGCGCGCCGACTTCATCCATTATGGCGCGGGTTTTCTGTTTCTGGATTATCTCGCCCAGCACTATGGCGGCTATGGCATCCTGCGTAACTTGCTGACCAGCCCAGAGCAGGAGCCGCTCAACGTGGATGCGGTACTGACCGCCTCCGGAACGAAGGATCGCTTCAACGATGTCTTTGGCAGGTACGTGCTTGCCAATCTGCTCAATGACCCCACCATTGCCAATGGCATGTACGCCTACCCCGATATTCCGGGCAAGCGGGCGACGGTGAATGGCGCAACGTCGAGCTATCCATATACCGCTGGTTCGCCGTCGAAGTCTGCCACTGTGGCGCAATATGCCGCGGACTATTACGCGTTTACGCCGGGCAGCGCCACTGGCGCGCTGACGATTCATTTTGCCGGGCAGCCCACCACCGGCATTGTGCCCAATGCGCCATACCAGCATGCGGCGGCGGAATGGTGGAGCAACAGCGGCAACGAAATGGACTCGACACTCACGCGCGCCTTCGATCTGAGCGCGCTCGCGGGCGGGCCCGTCACGCTGAATTTCGCCGCCTGGTATCAGCTAGAGCAGGACTACGACTACGGCTATCTTGCCGTCTCGGACGATGGCGGCAACAACTGGACGACCGTCCCCACGACGACGTCTACCACGAGCAATCCCAACGGCGGCAACTATGGCAACGGCATGACAGGCATCAGCGGCAATGGCACGACGCCGCAATGGGTCAATGCATCGGCAGACCTGAGCCGGTGGGCGGGCAAGAAGATTCTACTCCGGTTCGAGTCCATCACCGATGACGCGGTTCACTTCGCGGGCATGA
>DAHUXT010000407.1 GCA_027307065.1 Ktedonobacteria bacterium | reverse complement strand
GGTCGAGATTCGCGCGGATGACCTCGTGCGTGTCGAGCGTCGTATGGACGAGGTAGCAGGGCAACTGCGCGCGCCACGTCGTCTGCGCCTTTGGGGGAATCGGGTAGACGGGGTTGGGACGCCCCGGCGGCAGCGCGATCTCTTCATGTGCGGCGGCATCATGCGAGAAGTAGCGCGGCGTCGGGCTACCTGGCTGTGGGATCGTCTGGCTAAAGTCAATCGTGCGGGCGTCGATGCGCGGCGGCGTGCCAGTCTTGAAGCGCTGTAGCCGCAGCCCCAGCCGCGTCAGCGCATCGGAGATGCCCAGCGCTGGCCCCTCGCCCGTGCGCCCGCCTGCCTGGGTCTTGTCACCCACCACCAGCCGCCCGTTGATGAATGTACCCGTCGTGAGGATGACGGTGCGGGCGGCAATGGTCCATCCGCGTGCGGTAACAACGCCGACAATCGTTGCGCGGCCGTCGGAACCGTGTTCGGAGAGCAACCTAATGACGGTGTCTTGCCGCAGGTCGAGGTGAGACTGCGCCTCAAGTGCGTACTTCATCGCCAGCCGATACGCTTGCTTATCGCATTGCGCCCGCAACGCCTGAACCGCTGGCCCTTTCCCCGTGTTCAGCAGCCGAATCTGGATGAATGTGCGATCGGTGTTGCGCCCCATCTCGCCGCCGAGCGCGTCGATTTCGCGGACGAGGTGTCCCTTTGCGGGTCCGCCAATCGAGGGGTTGCATGGCATCAGCGCTACACTGTCGAGATTCATCGTCAGCAGCAGTGTGCGACGCCCCATGCGCGCCGCAGCCAGCGCCGCCTCGCATCCCGCGTGACCCGCGCCTACCACCAGCACGTCATAGTCGGCCTGTTGCTCCGTATGGAAAGTGTTCGATGCGTTGTCTTGTTCAGTCATTGGCAGGTTTCCAGCATTTTCGATGATTCGCGTATGCATGCCGATTCGCTTACGTCACCGTAACGACCATATTCATCGAAGGATAGATCGAACACGTAATTGGATAGACGCCTGGTGACTGGAACACCACGGTGAGCGTCTGGCCCGCGTCAACACTGAATCCGCCGTCCTGCCGCAGCTCCGGAGGGCCGGGTAAGTTGGGATTGCACTGGCCATTCGTACCCAGGCACAAGATGTGTGGACCTGAATCGAGCCGAACGACGAAGGTGACGTCCTCGCCATGCCGCACGGTCAGCGTATGTCGCGCGAAGTCCGTCGCGGTGAGATCAACACTGTTCTTGCCACCACCTGGCGTTGGGCGAGGGGTGTAATCAGGTGGCGGGGTTGGCGCGGCTGACCGGACGATGACACAGGCGGACAGGCAAATCATCAGCAGCAGCACCAGCGCCAGCATCACACGGCGACTCATGACATAGCGTTTCGGCATGCAATCGAATTCTTCTCTGCTACAGCGACGTAGTACTGCCCCATTCGGCGGCCAGCGACACTATATCATAAATCGGTGTCGCAATTGGCGTACCGTCCAACGAGCCGCGGCGCGCTTGAGATAGCACAATGCCCGCTCCTTACGGTGGAAGCGGGCCCGTGACGTGCGGTTCCGGACTCGTGTCGAGCCTACTGAACCACGATAGTGAGGTTCATATTTGGGTGTACGGTGCAGGCGATCTTGTAGGTTCCGGCCTTGGCAAAGGTGACCGTCTTGGTGTCGCCCGCGTTGATCTGGAAGCCTGGATCAGCCAGTTCCTGTGGCGCGTTCGGGTCCGCGATGCACTTGCCGTTGTCACCGGCGCAGATGATATGCAGGCCGCCGGTGTCAGACGGGTCAACGAACTTGAATGGCGTATTCACCGCGACGGTGATGCTATGCTGGGCAAAGTCGTCGACCGTGAGATTCACATGGTCAACCGTGCCACCAGAGGTATTGCCACCGCCGCCTGGCGTCTTGCCGCACGCTGTCACCGCGATGGCGCTGAGAAGCAGGAGGGGAAGCAAGAACGCTGCTACCTTCTTCATACGTAGACCTGTCCTTTTCAACTATTGCAACTATGCCGTTGTCTGTTTACGCTGCGTCGCGAACGGATGATATCAGGCGTGTGTAAAGGTCGTTCGTGTTCATCGACATTCAGGCGAAGAACATTGGAACAAGATTGACTGGAGCACGCCATCAGTTACTATAGCAAAACGCGTCCTTGACCGACAATCAGGAAAATCCTGATATTTCTCCCGCCGTTCCGCCTGAGCGGATGCTGAAAGCCACGGGGTAGTCTCAGGCGTGAGTATAGGACGGCTCCAGCGTACGGGACTCCGCGAGAAAATATCCCGTCCCCGGCGCGGTGAGGATGTATTGCGGGTGTGAAGGGTCTGGCTCGATTTTTCGACGTAACCGCCGGATGTAGACCCACAGAAATTCGGTCTCCTGACCATACCCAACACCCCAGACGCGTTCGAGCAACTGCGGGTGTGAGATCACCATGCCGGGATGCTGCGCCAGCGCACGGAGCAGCCGGTACTCGGTTTTGCTGAGCGCGACTCGGCGACCGTCTGCGCGTACCTGCTGATGCACCAGGTCAATCTCAAGTGTTCCTATCGTGACCAGTCCAGAATTGCCGCCGGATGTCGAGGTGCTCTTAGTGGCCCGGAGAGCCGCGCGGAT
>DAHUXT010000406.1 GCA_027307065.1 Ktedonobacteria bacterium | reverse complement strand
CGAGCGCAACATCCAGCGCGTGCTGCGCCGTATCCTCGCCGGCGAGTCGCGAGACGTGTTCTTACGCCTGCAATACCCGGAGGGAATGCCGCTGCCGGGCGTTCTGGGCGATTGGGACGCGCTGACCCCGAAGGAGCAGGAGCAGCTGGAACTGGCCGTCGCCAGCGTCAATCAAGCCTACGTGAATGCGCACTATGACGACACTCTGGAGATGCTAACGGCGGATTATCTGGCGACGCGGCAGGAACTATTGGACCTACTGCAACAGTTCACCAATGAGCAGCTGGCCGCTTCGGTGCCCATGGTCACTGGTGAGCGAGCCGTCGGCGACGTGTTTGCCGGAAAAGCGGGGCATGCAGCCGAGCACATGAGCTCGATTGAGGAAGGGTGGCGTCAGGGCGTGTAGACGGGTGTCATTCCGCGGCGGTCGGCACAGCTACGGTGCCTGGGGTCGCAAGTTGCGCCGGGGCGCACCCCAGCAAGGTCGCCCAGTAGCCCACTATGCGCGCCGCGTCCGCTGCCCCAGACAGTTCATTCGATGCCATAGGGATAGTCCATCTGAACCTGAATACGCTGCCTGATCTGGCTGCCCGCCAGTTTCTCAACGAGATAGAGGCCAAGGTCGATCGCGGAGGTAACGCCGCGCCCGGTCACGATGCGCCCCTCGTCGACGATACGCTGGTCCATCACCTCGCGGCAGAACGGCCGCAAATCCTCATACGCGCTTGGGTGGGTGGTGGCGCGCACGTCTTTCAGCAGTCCGGCGGCGCCCAGCAGCAGCGAGCCGGTGCAGACGGAGGCGAGTAGCGGTGTCTCCGCCGCCGTTTTGATCCACTCGACAAAAGCGGCGTCATTGACGAGGTTCCGCGTGCTGAAACCGCCCGGCACGTAGACGAGATCGTAGCCGGTGAGCGGCTGTCCGACCGTATCGGGCACGAACTGCAGCCCCGCGCCATCACGCACCGTGGCCGTGGTCGCGCAGACATTCCATGCGACGCCGGGCAGCAGACGCATGGTGTGCAGCCGTGTCAGTGGATCATACGCGCCAATGAAGTCCAGCGCGGTCATGCCATCATAGATCACAAACGCCATGCGCATGAGCGCTACCTCTTTCTTTACTCAGACCGATTCGTCCAGGACGGCTGGCCTGCAAGAGAATAGCACATGGGCACAATATGAATCCGCATTTCAGTTCTGGACGGTTGCGCTGGAACTCGACGCCGAGACCATGCCGTTCGACCGCAACTTCGCGCAAGAAGAGATCGCTCGCTATCAGGCCACATTGGCCCAGTTGTCGCCAACACCGAGTACGCACCGGGTAAGGACGCGGTCTAGCCTCTTCTGAACCTCCGCTGTGTCAATCCGCCGGGTCGGGTATCGGCTACGCCACTCCGGTACCTGGCTCACTCCGTCTTACGTATGTCAAACAAGGGTTGGTGGTGATGGTCGCGATGGTCTGCCTATTCGTACGTCGGTGCGCAGGGTTCGACCCGGATTGTATGGGGCAGGGTTGACGTTGCCGTAGGTGTACAGTAAAGTGGACGCGATATGACCGCATGGTATTGCTAACCTCGCGCCAGGTTATCCGGCTATGGTGAGCGGCATCCCCACTTGGTTCGTACAACCAGCGGCGAAGATTCAGGAGGAGGAGCACCAGCGTGACCCCAGAGGATCAGGCTCGTCAGCGACTCATGCAATCGTTACAGCGTGAGCAAGAGAACCGACAGGCTACGGCAAGCAAAGCGCGGGAGAAGGAGGCGGCGACACCGGCATGGCGACGGCGACTTCAGAGGACTCTGCGCAGTCGGTTTACTGGCGTCCTCATTCTTAGCCTTATCGTCCTTGGAGGAGTAGGAACGTTCGTCGGATGGTTCGTCCTGAATACACTTGACCGAGTAAGCATGACAGACACGATCAAGCAGTTCTGCTCCGATGAAGGCAATGGCAAGTATAGCGCAGCTTATCAGATTGTCTCGACGCGGGTACGGCAAACGATGTCCGAGAGCGCTTTCGAGACGGCAAGCCGCCAATCCCATCTCTCCGATTGCAGTCTCGCCCAGAACGGCGAAAGCGCCCAGATCGCCGACAATCGGAGCACTGTTGCGGTCTCCTATTTCATCGCTACAGGCGATACGACCAGTGCTACAGAAAGCACCGGCACCATGACGCTGGTCCGCGAGAACGGTGCTTGGCGAATCGACCACGCTACCGGCTTGGCAGTCCTTTTCTTCTGAAAGGCTCTGCAGGCGCACACGCTGCAGTCGATACCGTCACATGTGCGCCTGACACGGCATGGCAAAACCTGCTATCCCACCTCCTGCGCCAACAGCCCATATCGTGCCGCCTCTGGCTGGCAAGCTAACTACAAACTTTCCGGCCCACGTCTCCGTTCCCCGCCGGAGCATTCCCGTGTTTCAAAGATTCAGGCATGACAGAGCTCTCACGCCTGCCGGGCGGCGTTACGGCTGTACCGGACGGGATGGGCCGCCATCTTCTTACCTCCCGCCTACGGGCTGCAGCGGCCTACGGCCTACTACACCGCCCCACACCCACGGCGTCACCCAGCCCATCGCTGCAAAGCACCGAAAGTCACAAGTAGGCGATCACCGCAATGTGTACGGTC
>DAHUXT010000405.1 GCA_027307065.1 Ktedonobacteria bacterium | reverse complement strand
GACGGCTGGCCTCGATCCCGCTGAGCGGGTACGCTTCCGCGAGACGCTGGCGACGCTACCACAGGAATGCCTCGTCGTCCTCTCAACGCATATCATCGCCGACGTTGAGGCGGCAGCGACTGATCTGGCGCTCCTACAGCATGGCAACCTCGTCTGGACAGGCACGCCCGCTGGGCTGCTGGCCGACGCTGCCGATTGCGTGTGGTCTGTCACCTTGAGCGTCAGCGAGTTCGAGCGTCTGCGTGCAACCTGTCAGGTGAGTTCCGCCGTTCGCCGGGCTGATACAGTAGAGGCGCGTCTGCTTGCACGTGTGCGGCCACATCCCGCGGCTATCCCGGCTACCCCAACACTCGAAGAGGCCTATCTGCTTTTTGCGCCTGATGACGCGCGTGAAGTCTTGCTTGCAGCGGTCAGCAATCACGCGTCATGATGTGGCGGCATCTGATAGCTCAGCGGGAGATACGGTGCGCAGATAGCGCGGTGCAACGTCCTCGGTAAGCCAGACGCCGTTCTCGCTGCGGTAGAACTGGTGGCCGTCGTGTGCCATCGCGGCAGCATCCACCAGCAGCACGACAGGCGCCCCGTGCCGCGCACCAACCCGTTTGGCGGTCGCCAGATCATCGGTGAGGTGGACATGGTGGCGGCGCATCTTGCGCAGACCATCACGCAGAATCGCACCGAGCGCCGCAACGCTCGTGCCGTGATAGAGCAGATCGGGCGGCGAAAGTGGGGTAAGCTGGAGATCAACGAGGACGCTATGCCCCTGGCTGGCGCGGATGCGCGCGCCCGTCGCGTCGAAGGCGAAGCGCTGTTTGTTGTTGCGCGCGACGATCTCCTCCAACTCTGCCCGCGAAAGCGAGACACCGTGGCGCGCAACCGCCTCAAGCAAGGTATCGATAGCGACCCAGCCACCCGGCTCTAGCGTCAACCCGATCGCCTGCGGCTGATGGCGCAGATGACGGGATAGATATTTGCTTAGCTTCACCAGACGCCGCTCATCCATGTTCGCCACGACGTACTCGCTCCCGTCTTCTGCTCGTCCCTACCACGCAAAACATGAGATTTCGCTCATGATTAGATTCCCATGTTCCGCCAATAGTTCTCCCATGTCTCGCGACTATGCTGTGTCCATCAGCGCTACGGTGTACGCACCGACGCTTCTCAATAGATTTCGACCAACATGCTTGATAACGAAGGAGATAATTCCATGCTGACGTTGAAGTATCGCACCCGCCGTGAAGAGCGCATAGCGACCGCAGACCGGGTGATGCTCGCGGATGGTTCTATCATCGTGGTACGGCGTGCCAATCTCGCCGACGCCAAGGCGCTGCTGGCCGCCGAACGTGCCGCACAGCGCCGGATGGACGCCTTGCGCGCGCACCGAAACATCGACGAAGAGGCCACCTGGGCGCCGACTCTCGCAACCGCCTGAGCCAGTCCGGCAACCTGCTCCTATGCCTGGAATCGCAACAAGCCATCGCCCTCCACATCACCCGTGTGGAGGGCATTTTTGTCGCTAGTGGTCGGCGTAGTTGCGCTCGCCCGCTGTGATGGCCACTGGCAGCGTATTCTCACGCGGCGGTATCGGGCAGCTATAGTTCGGGTTGTAGGCGCAGTACGGGTTATAGGCCAGATTGAAGTCGATGACGGCTGTATGCGTGTTGTCGGCATGGTGGTCCAGCGCGATCTCCAGGTAGCGGCCCGCGCCGTAGGAATCGTGGCCAGAGGTGGCATCGCGGAAGGGCACGAACAACTCGTGGGTGTGGCCGACGTTGGGATCGGTAAATCCGACCAGTGTTACATCCTGGTCGCCGACGCGGAATCGCAGCTCGGCATAGCGCACCTGCTGGCGAATGTCGCCTGTCGAGGTGGCCATCTGCACGACGTCGGGATGCTCGAATGGCACGACCTGCGCGAGCACGCGAAACGCCAGTTCAGGCGGATAATAGTTTAGGCCTGAGAAGCCGCCGCTTCGCTCTTCCTGGGGAATCGGTGACTGGCGCGAGGTCGCGAAGAATTGATCTTTCTCTTTGCGAAACTCGTTGACTTCGAGGGCATATTCGGCATCATCGTGTTGGTGGTGATGGTCGTGATTGTGGTCGTGGTCGCTCATGGCTGTCTCCTGATGTGGTTTGCGCGGCGCTCTCGGTCGTTGCGTGTTGGGCGCTGCTCGCCCATACCCAGATGGTACGGCAACCCGTCCAGATGCAGGGTATTCGCGGGGCGTTACGCCGACATTGCGACACGCGCCCGCTTCACGAGGGCTGCAGAGATGGCGCTGTCGGGACGAATCCACAGGTGATGGATGCCGAGCACGCGCAGGTAGGTGAGGTCGAGCACATGCTGGAACCCGGCGGTGGCAAATCCGCGAATCGAGTAGCTATTGCTCGCGGACGCGCCAATCCACAGGCGGGTTATGCCGTCGCGAAAGAGGTGCGAGGCAAGGTGGCAGAGCAGGGCGCAGTAGAGTCGCTGGCTCCGGTAGGGCGGCAGCGTGGCGCAGTCCCAGATGTACGCCTCTTCCGGCGCCATGCGAAACGAGCGCTCCAGTTCGCCGATGCGCTCGACGCCTCGCGATACCCAGGCGTAGCTGGCGATGGCCCCATTCACCTGCGCCACGAAGCACCGCCGCCCCTCGCTGAAGCGCT
>DAHUXT010000404.1 GCA_027307065.1 Ktedonobacteria bacterium | reverse complement strand
TTTCGCGAGCAGCCTTGCGCGAAAACGTCAGCGCGAGCACGCGGTCGGGCGCGATCCCGCGTTCACGTATCAGATGGGCCACGCGCGCCACCAGCGTCGTCGTCTTGCCAGAGCCCGGCCCCGCGATGATGAGCGCGGGCGTGTTGGATTCGGCGGCGCGTTGCTGCTCCTCATCCAGCGCGACAGCATGAGACGTGAATTCCTGCGCGCCTGTGGCGGGCGCTGCGTTGGGCGCGGCTGGCTGTGCGAGCAAGGCACAGAGGCGACGCAGCAGCACCTCCTCGCTGACGCCAAAGCGTGTGGCCAGTCGCCGAGTCACATCATGCTTGCCGTCTTTGGCGCGCAACGTAGCTATCGCGTGGCGCAGACGATCGGCGGGAAGCAGCAGTGCGGCGGCGAATGCGTTCGCCTCACCCTCCCGCCGGGCGCGCGCGCTGTATGACTGTCCGGCGGCGAGCAACTCGCCATCTTGCCCGGTGGTCTCCAATGACTCAGTCAGGTCGTCATCATCGCAGGTCGAGTCGTAGTCGGCGGCTTCATCGTTCGCCGCTGGCTGGGCTACCCACGTTCCCGCTGTCCGCGCCGCGGGACCATCGTTGCGGTGGAGCACCGCGTGGCCGAGTTCATGCGCCAATGTGAAGCGACGCGCCGCCTCGGGCAGACCTGCTCGCAGAAAGACGAGTTCTTCGCCGGGTTCGAGGTAGCCAAGCGTGCCGGGATGTAGCGCTGGATTGAAGCGCGCAACATCGAGCCCGATAGCCTCGACCAGTTCGTCCACCGGAACACGATCGCCCTGCCAGGGGCCGTTGTGCTGCTCTAACCAGCGGAGGAGTGCCACCGCCGACTGCTCAATGCGAGTTGCCTCGTCTGCCACGCCAACCTCTGGGTAAATCTCACCATCTTACCGCGTCACAATGGGTAGTTCATGCCGCGCCATACCGAGCGCCAGCGACCTTCATTGTACCATATGGACATGTCTGCTCCATTCGGTTGGAGCGCTGCCAAGCCGCGATAAATTGCGGTCTATTGTGTTATAATTCCGCATTACAGTGGGTGTCGTCGTGGCATGCGGACGGCGCCATCTGGCGGGAATTATCAGGGAGGTTCACAGCCATATGGATGCTCAGGACATCCTGGAACAAGTACGTTCGAGCACCGTGCCCGATAGCTGGAATGTCTGGCCACTGCGTGTCGAGCGCGTCCGCAGATCGGTGATCGGCTGGGGCATATGCGCTGTCGTTGGCTTCGTGTTGTTGGTACTCGTGGTCATTGCAACCGTTCCCTACGACTTCACCCACGGCACGGGACTCTCCGTCTTTGCGACGATTCTGCTCTTGCTCGTTGGCGCTGTCGCGTTCGGCTCGCTGGCCATCGCCGGCTACGATATTTGGCGGCTGATGCACGCCGAAGAATATCTTCTGGTCATCACCCCTGACGACTATGTAAAAGCTGGGCCGGGCAATAAGCTGGCGCATGTGCCAATGGACGACATCGCCTATGTGACCATGCGCGGGGTGAAGCTCACCAACCAGTACGATGCCGTGCGCGAGGCGGACTTCTCGAATTTGACGCCAATGAAGCGACTGACGCGTGTCGCGGGAAACTTCTACACACCGCGTGAGCCGAAGCGCGCCCCGGTGCTCGCCTTTATGGATACGCGCACGAACACCGAGGTGGTCGTGGCGACTGATAACTCATTTGACGAACTCGCCACGATTGAGCAGGTGATCAGTTATCTGGTGGATGCAAAGCGACGGAGCAAGGTGCGATAATCTGCACTGCGCGCTCAACACGCAATGCGCATGCTGAGATGGCAACGAGGCCGATATCGAGGGCGACGCTGGTTGAACTGCTCGCTGAGCGGTTCCCGGCTCGCCCTCCGTGCTGTCACGGCCGTCGTATGGCAACACGCAATTATCCCCATTTCATGATGGTGTCGAGAGGAGTCTCTATCGTGATTCGCGATCTGGTGGCAGAGATAATCACCCGGTCGGTCGCCGCCTTGCAGGAGGCTGATGAACTGCCAGCGGTTGAAATACCGACCTTCGAAATCGAGCGGCCGCAGAATCCAGCCCACGGCGACTACGCGACGAATGTGGCCATGAAACTGGCTGCGGCGGCGCGTGCTACCGGAGAAAAAGTGAATCCGCGCGCGTTGGCGGAGACGATCGCGACGCGCATCCGCGAGACTGTGGCGGTTGTGCCTGCGTACGATCTGGTCACCGCGGTCGAGGTCGCTGGACCTGGCTTCATCAACGTGCGCCTCGCCAATGAATGGCTGCTGCGCCAGACGGCGGCAATTCTGGCGGCTGGCAACACGCTCGGCTGCATTGAACTGGGGCAGGGGCAGCGGGTGAACGTGGAGTTCGTCAGCGCCAATCCCACTGGTCCGGTAACGGTTGGCAATGGGCGAGGCGCATTCACCGGCGACGCGCTGTCGAGTGTGCTGAGCGCCGCTGGCTACGATGTGACGAAAGAATACTACTTCAATAACGCTGGCGGGCAGATTAATCGGCTTGGCGGCTCGTTGGAGTATTACCTGTTGCTGGCTTTGGGCAAGCAGGCCGAGGCCGACTCGGTCTATGCCGCGTTGCCGGATGCGCAGGCGAAGCAGAAACGCGTCTACAGCCAGAAAGATGCAGACGAGAGCAACGGTG
>DAHUXT010000403.1 GCA_027307065.1 Ktedonobacteria bacterium | reverse complement strand
GATCCAGCGTTCAAGGACGGGGCATTTACCGCCAACGATCCGCACGTGCGCTCCTACGCGCTGCAAAAGACGCTGCGTGCCATCGATCTCGGTGTTGAGTTGGGCGCCACAACGTACGTGTTCTGGGGTGGCCGCGAGGGCGTGGAGACGGACGCGAGCAAGAATCCTGTCGAGAGCCTGAAGCGCTATCGCGAGGCGCTGAATTTCATCTGCGCCTACATCCGTGACCAGGCGTATGACCTGAAAGTGGCGCTGGAGCCCAAGCCAAACGAACCGCGTGGCGACATCTATCTCTCCACTGTGGGCGCGATGCTCGCCTTCATCGAGACGCTCGACACGCCGGATATGGTCGGTGTCAATCCCGAGATGGCGCATGAGCATATGTCCGGACTGAACTTCTTGCACGCTGTCGCCCAGGCGTGGGAGGCTGGCAAGCTCTTCCACATCGATCTCAACGACCAGTCGTTTGGCCGCTACGACCAGGACTACCGCTTTGGCGCGCATAATCTCAAATCGGCGTTCTTCCTGGTCAAGTTTCTCGAAGACGTGGGCTACGACGGCTCGCGCCACTTCGACGCCCACGCGTACCGCACCGAGGATCGCGACGGGGTGAAGGACTTCGCTCGCGGATGCATTCGCACCTATCTCATGCTCAGGGAGAAGGCGCAACAATGGAACAGCGATAGCGAGATCACCGCGCTGCTAGCCCAGATCAACGCCGACGACGGCACGATGGCGCAGTATCAGGGCACCTATAGCGCCGCAAAGGCCGCGGCGCTCAAATCGGCAAGCTTCGATCGCCAGGCACTCGGGCAGCGCGGACTCGCCTACGAGCGGCTTGACCAGTTGACGATTGACGTGCTGCTTGGCCTGCGCTAACTGACATCAAAGCGAGGAGAGAACCATGCCTCGGCACACACTTCTGCTCGGCATTGATCTCTCGACGACTGGAGCAAAGGCGCTGCTGATTGACGACACCGGGGCAACCATCGCCAGCGCATCCACCCCGTTGATACTCTCCACACCGCGCCCGCTCTGGGCGGAGCAACAGCCACGTGACTGGTGGGAGGCCACCGTCGCAAGCATTCGCGCGGCGCTCGCGCACGCGGAGGTCCATGGCGAAGATGTCCGCGCCATTGGCCTGACAGGGCAGATGCACGGATTGGTGCTGCTCGATGGGCATGGCGAACCGCTGCGTCCGGCGATTCTCTGGAACGATCAGCGCACCGCCGCCGAATGCGATGAGATTCGCGCGCGCATCGGGCGGGAGCGGTTGATCGCCATTACCGGTAACGACGCGCTGACCGGGTTCACCGCGCCCAAAGTGCTCTGGGTGCGCCACCATGAGCCAGAGGTCTATTCCAACGCCGCGCATCTGTTGTTGCCCAAAGACTACATCCGCTATCGGCTGACCGGCGACTATGCCATGGACAAGGCCGACGGCTCCGGCACCATTCTCTTTGACCTCGCCGCCCGCGACTGGTCGCCAGAGGTGACGTCCGCCCTCGAGATTCCAGATGCATGGCTGCCACCCACCGCCGAAGGGCCCGCCATCACTGGCATTGTCAGCGCGGCTGCCTCCGCGCTGACCGGGTTAGCGGCTGGCACGCCGGTCGTGGCGGGTGGCGGCGATCAGGCGGCACAGGCGGTCGGGGTCGGAGCGATCGATCCCGGCATGGCGGCAATCACACTGGGAACATCCGGCGTCGTCTTCGCGGCAACCGATACGCCACTCTTCGAGCCAGAGGGCCGTCTACACGCGTTTTGCCACGCGGCGCCAGGGCGCTGGCACCTGATGGGCGTGATGCTCTCGGCGGCGGGGAGTCTGCAATGGCTACGCGATACGCTCGCGCCAGGGGTCGGATTCGATGCGTTGATGGACGAAGCCGCACAGGCGCCCGCTGGCTGCGAGGGACTGCTCTTTCTGCCCTATCTTTCGGGCGAACGCACGCCCCATCCCGATCCGTTGGCGCGCGGGGCGTGGGTGGGGCTGACGCTGCGGCACACGCGGGCGCATATGGTGCGCGCCGTGCTCGAAGGGGTAGCGTTTGGCCTGCGCGATGGCTTCTCGATGCTGGCACAGGTGGGGCTCGGCGAACTGGCGCGAGTGCGTGTCTCTGGTGGAGGTGCGCGTAGCACGCTCTGGCTGGCGATTCTGGCGAGTGTGCTGGGCGTGCCGCTGGAAAGCGTGGCGGCGAGTGAGGGCGCTGCGTTTGGCGCGGCGCTGCTGGCAGGCGTAGGCGCGGGCATCTGGGCCGATGTATCCGCCGCGTGCTCGGCCACCACCCGCCCGGGCGAGATGACGAGCGCCAACGGAGATTGGGCCGCCGAATACGAGCGTCTCTACCCGATCTATCAGTCACTGTACCCTGCGCTGCGTCCAACGTTTACCGCGCTGGCACGAACAACTACGGAATAAGTAGGCGTGCGACTGAAGCCACGCCTCGATGGCCTGCGCGGGCTAGGATCAGGAGCGCCTTCGCCGCTTCAGAGAGCGGTCGAACAGCTAGCGCGATTGGCGCGTCGCCCCAAATGCGCCACTCATCTGACTTGCTTATCTACGCTGCCTATATGCCATAATGCCGCAATGAGCTTCCTTCGCTTGGTCGTCCTCACGTTACGCAGTCAGTATGTATAGTATGTGTTCCGCGCGGCGAAAGAGACAAGAGGAGCG
>DAHUXT010000402.1 GCA_027307065.1 Ktedonobacteria bacterium | reverse complement strand
GTCCGACTTGAGCAGAATCATATCGTCGATCGTGCTGTTCTCGAACGTGATGTCCCCGCGCAGGAAGTCGTGATACGTCGTCTGCCCGTCAATTGGCGCGGCGAAGCGAATGACCGACGACAGCCCAGCAGCCTCATTGGCGGCGCGCTCCTCGGGCGTCAGATAGCGACAGCGGCGGTCGTAGTGCGTTGGCTGCTTGCGCGCCTGCTGCTCGGCCCGCATCTGTTCCAGCCGCTCCTCGGTGCAATAGCAGCGATACGCGTCGCCCTGGGCGATGAGCTGCTCGCCGTATTCGCGGTAGAGATCGAGCCGCTCCGACTGCGTGTACGGGCCATAGGGACCGCCAACGTCCGGACCCTCATCCCATGCGAGACCCAGCCATTTCAGCCCCTCCTGAATCGCCTCGATCGAGCCAGGCACCAGGCGCTTGCGGTCGGTGTCTTCCACCCGTAGCACAAACGTGCCGCCAGTGTGGCGCGCCGAAAGCCACTCGAAGAGGGCCGTGCGATAATTGCCGATATGTGGAAACCCTGTGGGACTCGGCGCGTAACGTGTGCGCACAGGGATTGTATTTGTGGTGTCGTCAGCCATGCCAAACCTCGATCAATTCCTGCTGTTTACTACGGGCGTGAGAACCGCGCCATCAATGGATAGTGGAACGGTTGGCCTTGGAACGCCTTTACGGCGCCGATGATGCCAAACACGACAGCGGTTATCTGAATCCCAAAGATAACTAGATACCAGATAATGATGAGCACCGCAAATACCGCCGAAAGGGCGTTGGTATTTGACGTGTAAATCGTGGACAGCACGCCGAAGAACAGGGCGAAGCCGCCAACGACGATGACGAGCTCGGTAACCACCACCGCCACATGAAAAAAGAACGCCTGCTTCGATTGCTGCGCCGCGTACGGAGATTTATCGCGACTGACCAGCCACAGAATCAGCGGCACAATCAACGCGCCGAAGAAAATGCTCAGATGGGCGATGCCAGCCATCACCGTCTCGTTGTTATTAGACTGCGACGGGTATGATGCATATCCATACGGCGCGCTCGCGTTTGGCCCATAGGCGCCAGATGCTGGCGGAGTATAAGCCACTGGCGGAGGCGCGCTCGGTCCTTCCGGATGCGCTGGCGCAGGTTGCGGCGGAGGCGCAAAGCCCACCGGCTGGGCAGGTTGCGGCGGCAACGGCGTCCGCAGGTCGGGGCGCTGTGAATAGATCGCCTCTACCGCCTGCCACGCGCGCGGCGGCTCGGTGGGCGTCGCCGACAGTGGCTGGCCGTTCGCCAGTCTCCATCCCACTGCCGGAGTGGGCGCAGCCCCTGGTGGCGCGGCTGGATCATTCACAATTCCCGCCCAGCCGAGATCCGCGAGCGGATAGGTAATGCCCGATGCCTCCAGGCGATCCTGCCAGACGGTCAACGAGCCGCCATCACGGAGTGCCACGGTGAATGGCGTGCCCGTGCCTGGTCCATGTATCATCCTGCCTCCATCCTCTCATCAATCGGCGTGACACAATGCGACCCAACGATGCGCGCCGCAGCCACCACAGCCGAGCCGCCCATCGTTGGTATGGCGACCTAGATGCGTCCCAGCAGCGGATAATGATATGGCTTGCCCTGGAACGCCTTCACCGCGCCGATAACGCTGAAGACGATCGCGACAATATGTATGGCGAAGAGCACGACATAGAAGATCAGCAGTCCGCCATAGAACGCGAAGAATTGCGGCGGCGGTTGCTGAGGATTCGTGCTGCTGACACTGCCGAACATCGAAGCCATACCCGCGAAGAACACCGCCATGTAGGCGAAGATGACGATGACCTCGGCAATCACCACGCCCAGTTGAAAAAAGAACGCCTGCTTTGCGTGTTGCGCGGCATAGGGCGCGCTCGTGCGGTTCACGAGCCAGAAGATGAGCGCGACGATCGGTGCGCCAAAGAAAATGCTCAGATGCGCGATGCCCGCCATCACCGTCTCGTTGTTATTCGCCTGCGGCGGCGCGTACGGTCCATTGGGCACATATCCCTGAGCGGCATATCCATAGGGCGGCGGAGGAGCCCACGCGCCGGGCCGCGCAGCTGGAGGCGCTGGAGGCGGCAATTGCGTTCGCAGGTCCGGTCGCTGCCGATAGAGCGTCTCCAGAATCTGCCAGGCATGTGGCGGATCGGCTGGAGTTACGGACGTTTGCTGGCCGTCTTTCATCCGCCAGGCAACCGCAGGCAGTGGCGCTGCTCCCACTGGCGCCACCGGATCGTTGACCAGTCCCGCCCATTCAATCTCTGCCAATGGATACGAGACGCCAGCTGTCTCGACGCGATCGGGCCAGATGCTCAGCGCCCCGCCATTCCGTAGCGGGATTCCCACAAGTGTCGCGCCATCAGTCGCTCCCATTGTCATCCCTGAATTCATCCTCTCGTCGCTCCACGCGCAATCCATTCATTCGCACCAACGGCCGCTCTCAGGTTTTATTTGCCGCCCAGCGCACGCGCAATCACCATCCGCTGAATCTGGTTCGTGCCTTCGTAGATTTGTGTGATTTTGGCGTCGCGCATCATCCGCTCCACTGGGAACTCTTTCATGTACCCGTAGCCGCCGAGCACTTGAATAGCGTCGTTCGTTACCGAGATAGCGGCGTCAGACGCGAATGTCTTGGCGATGGCGGACTCACGGCC
>DAHUXT010000401.1 GCA_027307065.1 Ktedonobacteria bacterium | reverse complement strand
CTTATCGAGCAATACCGTGCCAATGGCGGCAAAACGAGCTTTCCGCTGCCATTGCTGCTGCTGACCACAACCGGCGCGAAAAGCGGCCAGCCACGCACAACTCCCGTCGCCTATTCACGTGATGGCGACCGCTATATCATCATCGCCTCCAAGGGCGGCGCGCCCACCCATCCCGATTGGTATCATAATCTGCTGGCACATCCGCTGGTGAGCATTGAGGTCGGCGGCGAAACGTTCCAGGCGCGTGCGACTGTTGCCGAGGGCGCGGAGTGGGAGCGCCTCTACGAGCAGCACGGCGCGGAGATGCCCGGCTTCCTCGAGTATCGCAAGAAGACATCGCGCCACATTCCAGTCATCATCCTGGAACGCGTCGCATAGCAGCGCTGAAACACAATGCCCCCTGCTCCACGGCTGAGAGAGGGGGCATTCGTATGTCTGAGAGACTACGCCAGCGCGGGAGCTTTCTCGCGGCTGGCCACCGTAGCTTTTCGCGCCGATGGATGCCGCTGCGCCAGCCCGCTCACCAGCAACGGCAGCGCCAGCGAGGCGTCCGCGCGTACCGTGATGGCATGTTTGCCGGTAGCGAACGGCTGCGCGCCCAGAGCGACCACACCTGCCAGTGCCGGGGTCGGAAGGCCTAGCAGACCCGTTGCCGCCTGCGCCTGCATCAGCAAGGCATCGGATGCGCCCGCGCCACACTGGATAACGCCATACGCGTCGTACCGGGCGAGCAAGCGCGCCAGCGAGAGCGCATCGGCAGCCGTATCGAGCGTGATCGCTGAACCATCGGCCACGGGCGCCAGCAGCGCCGCGCCAAATGCGCTGATGCCGAGATCAGGCGTGTAGATCGGCGTTCCGGTCTGAGCCGCCGCCTGAAGCAGTCCTTTGCGCGGAGCCTTCGTCGGCAGGCTCGCGCCCAACCGCTGCCAGAGCGCGGATGCCGAAAGCCGTCCCTGCTGCTCTGCCAGAAACTCGCGGAAGAACGTCAGCGCGTGCTCGCGGCCCTCGTCGGTCATCACCATTGTGCCATCGTCGCTGGCAAAATGGACGTGCCCCAGCGCCTCATAGAGATCGGCCACCAGGTTATCGGCGCTGGTGATGATGCTATCGACGTAGCGGTGCTCGACGCTGTAGACAAGCAGCTCGCGCATCCCCTCGGCCACCACCGGTGAAGACAGCGTCAGCGCAATCGCCGTCTTTTCGGCGCGCACCAATCGCTCCCACTCGGCCAGCGCCAGCCCCAACGCGCGACCCTGCCCGCCGGTGGCGGTCATTTTATCCAGCAGGCCACTCATAGAGGCGGTCGGATTCACCAGCAGCGGCTCGGTCGCTGGCAGCGGAGTCCCGTAGGCGCTCGTCGGCGCGTGTTGATCGCCTGTCAGCGCGACCACCGTCGCACCACCACGCGCGCACGGTTCGCATGCATCATTCGCGTCGTTCGCGTCGTTCGCGTCGTTCGCGTCGTTCGCGTCGTTCGCGTCGTTGATAGCGGCCTCGCCATAGCTGCCCATATCGGGCGTTACGCCATACTGCGGCCAGAGCATCTTGCCGTCAGTCGCGTCGCGGCCCTCGGCTTCGTACTGGCTGGCGCGGCGTGCCAGAACTGCGGCGCGCTCATCGCTCACGGTCTCGCCGGGCAGATCATCGGGCAGGGCAGGTTCTTTGCTGATGATGCCCGCCTGCAACCGCGCCTCGGCAGCGGCGATCAACTCATCGGTCGCGCCGTTCCGGCCATGGTGTGGGCCTTTGAACGAGAGGCCGCGCTGCACCAGCATCCGGTCCATTTCCTGCACGTCGAACGCCGCGCGGATGTACTCGATGGCTGTCTCGTGGTCAAAGTTCTTGCACGAGAAGATGTCCATCGTGAAGTAATCCAGCTCGGGGAAGGTGTGGATGGCGATGTGGCTTTCGGCGATGACAACCAGGCCAGAGACTCCGGAATAGGCGGGATCAGGCGCCTGGTACTCGAACATGTACGGGCCGCCGATTTTGGTCATGCCGATTGCGGCGGGATAGTCATTCAGCACTTGCTCGACGAGGATGCGATCTGCGAGCTTGCGGGTGTTACAACGGGAACCATCGATGATGAGGTGGGGTCCAAACACTAGCGAATCTCCTCCGAAATGCGCGGCATCGCGCAATCTACGCGCGTGTGGCGCTAGCTGTTTCCGCTCTGGAAGCAGCCGATATACCAGCTAAGATAGGTGCCAACAAGCGTACCGCGAGCGGGTTGCGCCCGGCGTGTACTGCCATCGGTACTCATACAGTCCCTTTCTCTGCGATCGAGCTCCCTGCCTGAAACAGCCTTCACCCGTGAAGTGCTGCGAAGCGCCCGCGACGGACGATTCGGGAGGCGGCTCGACGTAGTCGCACAGGTGGGGGCACGATTCCCCCCAGCCAAGGAAATATACGTGCAATAGGGGAAAAAGTAAAGGTATGGGAGGATGGCCACACGGGTGCCGCTGCTTGACATCGTGCCTTCCATGCAGAATCATCTGTATGCGAGCGTAGTTATCGCGAAGAAGAGCGAAAGCAACATATACAGTCTGTAACAAACATGCGAGCGACCATGAACGAACCAACTGAGGCGCTGGACGTGATTGATCGGCTGCTCGACATCCTAAATCGCTCGGACGCTGAGGAAGCGTATCTGCAGGCACTTACCGACCTCGTCGCGACCTATGAGGATGCGCATGTATCGACTCCGCCT
>DAHUXT010000400.1 GCA_027307065.1 Ktedonobacteria bacterium | reverse complement strand
GCGGCACGGCGCCATTGAGCATTAGCAGCATCGGCCTGAGCGGGACCAATGCCGCCGACTTCGCCCAGACCAACACCTGCCCGACTGGCACGAATACTCTGACGGCGGGCGCAAGTTGTACGATCGCCGTGACGTTCAGCCCCTCTCAGAATGCCGCTGAAAGCGCCAGTGTGACAATTACCGACAACGCGACCGGCAGCCCACATTCCGTCGCACTTTCAGGAACGGGCTATACACCTGCCCCTGCGGTAAGTCTGACGCCGACCAGCCTCAGTTTCGGCAGCGTGACAGTCAATACCACCAGCGCTCCACAAATCATTACGTTGAAGAACACCGGCACCGCAGCGCTCAGTATTGGCAGTATCACGATCACTGGAGTGAATGCCGCCGACTTCGCCCAGACCAACACCTGCCCGATAGGCGCGGCTACCCTGGCGGCGGGTGCGAGTTGTACAGTCTCGGTGAAGTTCAGCCCGACCGTTCAGCAGAGCGAAAGTGCGAGTGTGCAGGTCGCCGACAATGCAAGCAGTAGCCCGCAGTCGGCCAGCTTGTCTGGCACTGGCGTGGCGCCAAGCACGTGCACTGCCCTCTTCTGCGACGGGTTTGAATCGGGCTCACTGCCTGGCGCATGGACAAGTTCCACGTCCGGCACAAACGCGACCCTGGCGACAGTCACGAGTCCCGTACACAGCGGAACCTACGCGCTTAAGGTGAGTCTGAACAAGTCGAGTACAGGCAACGCCTACGTCACCAAGAAGTTCACCACTGCGCAATCCACGACCTATGTCAAAGCATGGTTTAACGCGCAGGCGACGAGCACATGGGGCGAGGCGAACCTGATCAGCCTGTACGATCCAAATGGAGCTTTCATCGCCTGGGTCTACTACGACCCAAGCCTCTCGAACCTGTATCTCTATACAGGCTCTAACCAACTAGTCGCGTGCTCAGCGCAACTGCCGATGGGAGCATGGCACAGCTTAGAGCTCGGCTACACGGGCAGCCAGTTAAGCCTTACATTGGATGGCGCGTCTATCTGCTCCACAAGCGTTTCTGGCCTTGGCAGTGTCGGATCCGTCAATGTGGGTGTGGATACCTCTGATAACACGCTCGTCCAGACATTCTATGTAGATGACGTAACCATCGACGCAAAAGTCATCGCCTAGTCTTAGGAAAGCCCACTCAGGCCAGTTCGCGAGCGCCAGGTTTATGGCAAAGGCGCTCGCGAACCGCCATTTCAGGAGCAAGTGCGGTAGTCGCCATTATGTCTCGCTGACACCTGGCGATCTGTTCTTAATTCTTCTCGTGGCGAATGCCAGGAAAGATTCCGCCAAGCGTCTCTCTGGAATCAGCAAGAGGGCATCAGGTCATGCGGAAGCCAGGACAGATCGCCAATGCTGGCCGCCATCGGTGGTGATGTCGAGTCCCACAGGATAGGAAAATCCGACATACGCGATCCCTGTGACGGTTGGATCAGCCGCGATAAGGGTGGGATGCCCCTGCAGCGGCGCGGTTGTTTGCCAGGTCTTCCCGCCATCCAGAGTGCGCTCGACCCCTGTCCCGGTGAGACCGTAGCCCTGGGCCGGTGTAGCCGCGCAGAAGCTGACGCTCGAAAAAGTGGCCGCGGCATTGACCAGATGAAAGTGGGTCCCCGTAACATCAGAAACAAAGATCCCCGAGTCGCTCTGGACGTATGTGCGGTCCGCGGCGAAGGCGAGCGCGTACACGCCTCCCTGCACGCTAGAGACCGCCTGCCAATGCGCTCCGTGATCGGTACTCTGATACAGCCCGCTCGATGGACTCCACACGAGGAGTTGCTCAGGATGACCAGGATTCTCCGCGACGCCCGTAATGTCACTGACCGGCAGCGTGGGCTGCGCCTGCCAGTGCGCCCCCGCATCCGTGCTCGCCACCAGACCAGCGCTTGCGCGTGGTGGGAGAAACGCATAGACACTGTCAGCTGTATGTGCTCCAGCGCTAATCGTGTACACGCTGAGTGTCGACAGCGATGCGAACGAGGCCGCCAGCCGCCAGGTTTTCCCGGCGTCCGCGCTGGTATAGACACCGGGAGCCGCCGGTGGGGGAGCGGTGGTACGCCGTGCGGCCAACGCGTAGATACGCTGCGGGTTGACCGGACTCTGGGCCAGCTTGAAGATCATGAGACTATCCATTGCCTGGCCAGGACCGCCCGCGACCTCACGCCAGGTCTGGCCACTATCGGCGCTGCGATACAGCCCAAGGTGAGTCGCGACCAGCACTGTGCCAGCCATGCCATGCAGCGGCAACACATCGTGGAGATGATTGAGTGAGCCGCCGTAGGCTCCGGTGGTCGTCGAGGAGGCACCAGATGGAGTGCCACACCCGGCCATCCCGATAACCATCCCAACGAGCAGGAGAATGCCGCAAGCGGTGCGGGGGAGGCGGAGATGGTATACCACGGAACGGGGCCCTGCTCCGCAAGAGGTTGTAGCCCCCAACGCTAACTGTCGCGCCGACCCCATCAATCAGACCTCCTGCTGCGCTGGATATTGCCTCGGATGTTGCTTCGGACCATCACTGCAACGAAAATGACGAGCGCAAGTGCGAATACGACGTACACCATCGTCGTGACCACATTCGCGGTCTGGCTATTCAATGCTGGCGGATATGGCCCCGTCACGATTGCGTTCGGTGCGCCGCCAACGGAAACCGTGCCGAGCGTGCGATGATTCGTAACGTCGATTTC
>DAHUXT010000003.1 GCA_027307065.1 Ktedonobacteria bacterium | reverse complement strand
ACTGCCAACACCATGTCAGTGAAGCGCATCAGCAGCGTATCGATGATGCCGCCGTAGCATCCGGCGATAGCGCCAATGGTCACGCCGAGAAGCATGGCAACAAACACTGCGGAAATGCCGACTGCCAGGGAAACGCGGGCGCCAAAGAGCATCCGCGCGAAAATATCGCGTCCAAGTTCGTCAGTACCCAGCGGGTGGGCCAGCGAGACCGGCGCGAACGAGTCATTCGTCGGCGTCGTCGCCGGATCGAAGGTTGCGGTTTGGTGAGTAATCACCGGCGCCAGGATCGCTAGCACGGCAATCAAGCCAATCACGATCAATCCCACCATTGCCAGGCGATTGCGCATAAAACGCTCGGCGATAAGGCGCATTTGGCTCTTACGCTTGCGCGCCAGTACCTGCACTATTTCATTTGCCACCGCAGCGTCTGTGACGATGTTCGGATCTTGCAGCACATCCATTGCCAGGCTCCCTTCTGTGACCTGAGCATTACATCCCGCTACGAGTAGCGAATGCGTGGGTCGGCGACTCCGTAGAGGACATCAGCGATCAGGTTGAAGACGATTACCCCGGTAGACGCCAGCATGAGCAGCGCCAACATGATTGGGTAATCGCGCCCATTCAGCGCGTCGATAAAGCGGCTACCGAGGCCAGGCCAGGAGAAGATCGACTCGGTGACGAACGCGCCGCCAAAGATACTGCCGAATGCCAAGGCCACGACGGTAATCAATGGGATGAGCGCATTACGTAGCGCGTGGCTGAAAAGTACGACACGCGAGCTGAGACCCTTCGCGCGGGCTGTGCGGATATAGTCCTGCTTGAGGACATCGAGCATCCCGGCGCGCAAGTATCGGCTCCACGCGGCGATGAACAGCAGTGAGAGAACGAGCGCAGGTAAGAGGAGATGTCTGGCCAGATCAACGAACGCGTCAAAGCCGGTGACACCCTCGATCTCTGGACTAGTGCGCCCAAAGACAGGCAATATCTGAAGTTGGACGCCGAAGATCACCTGCAAGACTTCAGCGAAGAAGAAGACAGGCATGGAGATACCAAAGTAGGCAAACACGGTAATGATGTAATCCGTGATCGAGTATTGGCGCACCGCCGAAAATACTCCCAGCAGGACTGCCATGATGAGCGCGAATCCCAACGCGACCGAGAACAGCAGAATGGTATTCGGTATGCGCGGGGCGATGTCCACACTGACCGGCAGGTTCGAGTCATACGACCGGCCGAAGTTTCCGCGCATTGCCGCGGTAATCCACTTCACATACTGGACCGGTAGTGGCTTATCCAGCCCCAATTCCACAATAATGGCATGCTTTTGCGCCGCGGTCTGGCGCGGAGAGAAGTACGCCTGCTCTGGTCCTCCAGGTATCGCGTGGACCAGCAGGAAAAATGCCACTGTCAGCAGAAACAGCAGCAACACCGACTGCAGTAGCCGACGAATGATGAATCGCTGCATGGTGCGATTCCCTCCTCTTCGTGGTTCTTCGCATATCGTCCGCCACGCGTACCCGACTCCCACGGTGGGCAAGTCGCGACCCTAGAAAACGGATCTACGAAGATCTCGCCGGAGATTGTGAGATGCTACGTATCTGTCCTATCTCAGATCCATGCCAGATCTGTGCCAGACAGGTGCGTCATCCTGCGCGCTCCGACACGTTTTACGGTGCAGAAACTCACGAGCGACTGGTGTAGCAAGTCCTACCCGTGGCCTTCTGCAATGCACTGGTCACCGCGTTCATTGATGTATAGACTTGCTATACCTGGTCGCATTTACCATGCTTCGGCATGGGGCGATCTGTGTTGTGTTCTTCTGGCAAAGTTCGCGGCCAATTGCCGATGATTGGGCCAATGATAGCACGTCTCGGTTTGCCTTCGCAAGCGGCGACCCCGGTTCACGCGCCATCGTTCTGAAGGCCAGCGCGAGTGTGACCCTACCTTGTGTGCAGGTGAGTGAAGCGTGTGTGCGGCACCAGAGCGTACTTGAGCGGACCGCTCCATCCGAGTAATGTCGATGCATTCATGTTGTCGAAGCGCGGTCCATCACCGTGTAAGGAGGGAGGCACCCGAGATCGCTCTCAGATGCCCCCTTGCCCTATTGCTTGATGGCACTGTGATGCCAGCTTAGCGCTTAGCGCTTGCCGCCGGTCAGCCACCAATCAACCACGTTCCAGGTCTCGTCAGGACCTTCACCGCTGGGCTTGTAGTTGTGCAGCCGGCTGTTGGCCTCGTTCAAGTTGGGGAAGCCATACAGCCAGATGATCGGCACATCTTTGTTGGCCGCCTGGTGAATCTGGGTCAAGATTGCCTTGGCCTGGGCCTGATCCGAGATCGTCACCGCTTGCTCGGTCAACTGGTCAACCGTGGGATTGCTGTAGTAGCCCGGGTTGCAGCCAGCGGCTTGCGGCGTGAACTTGCTGTTGAAGAAGCAGCGGTTGTCTGGATACACGCCAACGCCAGTTGCGTACTCAGCAATGTCGAAAGCGGTATTGCCCTTACCCGTGGACGGGAACAGGATCGGTCCGAACAGGTCGCCCGACGGATGGTTGTCGGTCTTCAATTCGACGCCGATGTTCTTCCAGGCTGCCTGTGCCAGCGCCTCGGAGTCCTCGCGGTACTTGCGTCCGCTGGTGGTGGCGATGCGCAGGCTGAGCCGATGGCCGTTCTTCACACGGATACCGTCAGCGCCAACCTTCCAGCCGTCGGCATCGAGCATCGCCTTGGCTGCGTCAGGTCCGCCGTTGTCGAAGGACTTGCCATCGGGTCCATACGCGCAGTACCCGTTCGAGTTGACCAACTGCGGGTCAAAGCCGAAGGTGCCGATGGACTCGTCGCAGACTGGCTTGGCGATATCGTGCCAAAGTGTGTGGATTTCCTGTTTGGTGTCGAACGAGATCGCGAGCGCCTCGCGCACCACCGGATCGGAAAGCGGCTCGTCAGTGGCAGGCTTACCCTCAAGCTGGAAGCCATTGATATTGAGGTACCATGCCTCGAACGTGGCGAGCACAGTGCTCGGAACGAGGCTATAGCCTGGGATGTTCTTCAGGGTGTCGTACTGGCTAACAGGCAAGAAGTAGGCGGTGTCCACCTGGCCGGCCTGCATCGCGGTGACGATGGTCTGCGCGTCGGCGAAGACCTTGAAGACGATCTTATCGAGGTACGCCGTGTGCGCCCCGACGTAGTTGTCGTCCCTGACGACCGTGATGTTGTCGCCCTGGACGCGGCCGCTCACCTTGAACGGTCCATTTGTCACGGTCGGCTGGAAGCTCTCGTTCGACTTGACCAGCGCGTCGGGCGTCATCGTGCCGTATACGTGCTTCGGCAGCGGTGCGAACGCGAGTACGTCCGTGAGATACAGCGCGATGAAGGCCGCATCCGGCTTCTTCAACGTGAAGCTGATCGTGTTCGAGTCAGGCTGGCTGATCGTGGAAATTTCACTGGCAGCTTGCTGGAATCCGTCACGAGCGGAGTAGGCCGGATCCATGAAAAGCTTGAATGTGTAGAACACATCGTCGCCAGTGACTGGCTGGCCGTCAGACCACTTGGTGCCGGTCCGAACGTGAATTTTATAAGTCAGGCCATCGGACGAGATGCCGCCATTAGCGACAGTTGGCACCTCGGTCGCCAGAGCAGGCGAAATGCCGGCTTTGTCGTTACTGGCGAATAATGGAGTACGGAACGCTGCCTGTACCAAAAGCGAATATGTTTGGTTGGAGCGCTCGGGCAGAAGAGCATTAGGCTCCTGGCTGATGCCATCAATGACCGTGCCGCCCTTGACGGGCGTACCGCCACCTCCGCCGGTGGTAGTTCCACCGCATGCGGACAGCGCGGACAGCATCATGGTCAGAACCATTAGGAGTCCGGCTACTGACCATAGACTGCGTTTTCTGAGCATGCCGTAAGTCCTCCTCAACACATTGTCACAATGGAGCGATGTCTTCGGATCTTGCTACCTGGTAGCAAATCGGTGCCCAAGTAGCTCGCCTGCGGACGAGAGTTCAGAACGTGCGTTGCTCAACTACTCTAGCTTCCCACCTCGACTTCCGTTCTGGCCAACGACTCTCGCGCTTTGCGAGGGTCAGCACGCGGTGTGTCTGCAACTTTCTCAACAGACTTGCCATTAGTACGTAATTAATGTGAGCAATCTCACACAAGAATTCTCGTGCAACCATGCGGATTCAGGGTGCTCAAGTCGCCGTCAAGACGACCATCAAGGCTTGGCGGGGTGGGCGGCGTCAATCCCTCGTGGCCGTCAAAAATCTGTCCGAGGAGTGCGCCGCATAGGGTGTCACTGGCTGTCTTGCTGGTTCGGCTACGCGGGCAGGCCACAGGCGCACTCTTCTTGCTCGGCGAAGGCGAAGGTTGCCAGCACTTCGGCCATCGTCGGCAAATGGCCCGGTTCGTTGGCCAGCCACGCCTCCAGACAGGCGCTGTATTGGTCGACGGCAATGAGCACGACAGACGTGCGCAGCGATGGTGCGTTGCGGGATAAAAACCGGGCCCGTGTCTCGCCAGCCGCGTCTGAGAGGAACACACCGGGCGCACCCGTGCCGGCCTGGAGTGCGGGGTTAAAAACTATTCGTTTTCTGCGGTTTCTTCGGCGCACCCGTGCCGGCCTGGAGTGCGGGCAGCTGCTCGACATCGTCAGGCACTACGAGCAAGGGCTGCACTCGAAGGTCGGCCAACTCGCCTTGAACATGCGCCACTGTGGCCAGCCAGTCGCGGCACTGCGGGCAGGAGCTGCCGTGGAGCAACGCCACCAGTACTGGGCGACGCTGCTTGAATGACTTAAGCCGGACAATATCGCCTGCCGCATTAGCAAGCGCGAATGCAGGCATTGCCTGCCCAGGACTGATCGTTAATCTAATGGCCGAATCGTCCGCGCCAACGGGAATCGTCACGAGCGAACTCCTGCTGTTCGCGTTAGGCGTTGCGTGCCCAGAACTCCATGAGATCACTCTTCGACACCACGCCACTCAGGCCATGCGCGCCCGTTACCGCAATCGCCGTCTGACCGCCCGCAAACAGTGTGTATGCCTCACGCACGGTGGATGTCTCTGGCATCGCAGGCAGCGGAGAACTCTGCCAGTCGCCGACCATATGCTCCTCCAGTCGATCACCAGACGCTAATCGCTGCAGCAACGAGGTCTCAGTCAACGAGCCAACAACTTTGCCGTTCTCGATGACAGGCAGTTGCGAGATGCTGTAGCGGTGGAAGTGCTCGATGGCGGTTGTCACTGGGTCGCTGGGCGAAACGCCGATGACAGCGGGCATTGCTGGCTCCGCCTGTCGCCGGAATGCCAACACGTCGGCGAGCGTGGGCTGTGCCGGAGCCTCGGCGAATCCGTTCTCGCGCAGCCAAGTCTCGTTATACTGCTTCGAGAGGTATCCACGCCCGGTGTCTGGCAGCAAGACGACCACGACATCGTCCGCGGTGCCATCTTTAGCGTATTCCAGCGCCGCGGCCAAGGCTGTGCCCGCTGAGCCGCCGCATAGAATGCCTTCTTCGCGGGCGAGGCGGCGCGCGTAGTGGAACGATGTGCGGTCGTCGACGCGGATCACCTTATCGACAACGCTCTCATCCCAATTGGGCGGGTAGGCATCCTGCCCGATGCCCTCCACTTTGTATGGGTGCAATTCATCATGAGAATAGACCGAGCCTGCCGGGTCGGCGCCAATAACCTGAATCTTCGAATTCCGCTCCTTGAGGTAGCGTGCCGTGCCGACAATGGTGCCAGCGGTGCCCACCCCCGCGATGAACGCCGTTACTTTGCCGTCGGTATCATCCCATATTTCGGGGCCGGTCGAGCGATAGTGCGACAGCGGATTGGCCGGGTTGTCATATTGGTTCGGGCTGCATGCCCCTGGAATCTCACGCGCGAGCCGCGCCGCGACGTTTCGATAATTCTCTGTCGAGTCGGCGGACACGCTGTTGGGGCAGATAACGACCTCGGCGCCGAATGCTCGTAGCAAGCTCCGTTTCTCCTCGGCAACCTTATCGGTCATTACGCAGATGAGATGGTAGCCTTTGATGGCGGCGGCGAGCGCCAGCCCCATGCCCGTGTTGCCGCTGGTCGGCTCGACGATAGTGCCACCCGGTTTAAGGGTTCCCGCCTGTTCGCACGCCTCGATGAGTGACAGGCCGATGCGATCTTTAACACTGCCACCGGGGTTGAAATACTCAACCTTCGCCAGTATCAGTGGCTTGACATCCTGTGCGATGCGGTTCAATCGGACAAGCGGCGTGTGGCCGATGGTTTCGAGAATGTCTTGGTAATAACGCATGATTCCTCGTGGCGGCGGGTTCCGCCCAGCGACTTTCGCCGCGACATAGCCATCCGGAGGACATCCGAATCGGCAGTTGAACGTCGGTGTTCGTGGCACGCGTCATCGTCGCGCCATCGCACTGCATAGTACAATGAATCCCTGCCAGCGTCGAGTCTCTTTTTCGTCACCTCGCCTCTCTCAAGGGTAGCGCGCATGGCGCATGCCGCCATGTGGCCGCGTTCGGCACGTCGCACGGTATAATTGCAGATTGGGGTGAGACAAACCGAGATCACTGGCCGCGTGTCTCACAAGTGAACAGGTGCTTGTAATGCGAGTTGTGATGAAGTGGGGCGCTCTGGTTGGAGGCGCTGCGTACGTGGTTTTGGGGCTCGGGCTTACTGTGCTGGGCATGGTGGCATTTGGGAACGGCCCGGCAACGCTCGATAGCAATCCCGGCAAATTGACGCTAGGTTGCGCGAGCCTTTTCCTCTTCTTGTTCGCGTTTTCCGCCGCTGGCTATTTTACTGGCCGCGAGACGCTCAACGCGGGTATGGGCGCGCTGGCGGGCATGCTGGCATTCGCTATTTATGGTGTGCTCATTACCATCTATTCACCAGGCAGCACATCGAATATTCTGAGCGCGGATGCCGCGGCGCCGGGAGGTTTCGTCCTCCAGGCAATGGCGCTCGTCGTCACCGTGACCATTCCGCTTGGGATCGCCGCGCTGATGGGCTGGCTGGGCGGTCGTCCGGGCGCGATGCGAGCGCGAAAAGCGTTGCAGGCGCGCGCAAATGCTGGTGGCTCCGCTGACGCCGAAACATCGTCAGCGCCGATGCACGCTGACGCCGCGCCGCAAGAGGGCTAACGGTTGCCGCCATCAGCCAATCGTGAGGACGCGCTGGCCGGTTGAACGGTATCCAGTAAGTTCGCCGCAATCGTGAACTCGGCGATAGTCCATGTTCGCGCGTCAATGGCTGGGTTTTGCGAGGCGTCTCGTGGGATCGCCGCGAGAATGGGATCGGTCGCGCCTTCGCTGTGCTCGCCTATGTCGGGGTCACCTGGGACCGTGGATAGCTTGAATCCTCCACGCAACCCAGATTCGACCAGCCCGCGCACCAGTTGCAGCCCCAGCCCCTCGGCGGTATCGAGCGAGAAGCCCTCTGGCACGCCCGCGCCATCGTCGGCGATATGCACGACGATCAGGTCGCCATCGCGCGCGCCGCTGATGCGAATCTCGCCGCCCTCGCGCTGCTCGAAGCCGTGCTCGATGGCGTTGGAGATCAACTCATTCAGCACGATGGCCAGCGTGGTGGCCTCTTCGGTCGGCAGAAAATAGGGAATCGCGCCGATGTGAAACCGGATCGTCATGTGCGGCGGCACCAGATTCGCCTGCACGATCATCGCGATTTTTCGGGCGATCTCATCGATACGCGCCACGCTGAGCAGGTTGGTGGAGAGCAGATCATGCGCTGCCGCGATGCCCTGAATGCGCTCGACACTCTCGAGCAATTCCTGCTGCACCTCTGGATTCTGCGACCGTCGCCGCCGGATATTGAGAATGCCTGCGATCTGCGTCAGATTGTTCTTTACCCGGTGGTTCATCTCGTTGAGCAGCGTCTCTTTGATGCGTAGTCCCTCGCGTGTCTGCTCGAAGAGACGGGCGTTCTCCATGGCGATCGCTGCGACATTGGCAAACGTGCTGACCAACTGAAGTTGGTGCTCATTCAGCATGTAACGCTGATTGCTAAAGATGCACAGGGAGCCGACTGGTCCCTGGCGAGCCGTGAGAGGTACACAGAGCACAGCGTGCTGATCGTCGATCGCCTCGGCATTGCCATAGAGAAAACAGCCCTCGTCGGTACGCATGCAGTCGAGTTTGAGGCTCGACGACCCCGTCTGCACGACGCGCCCGGCGCAGCACTGCCCAGATGGCAACGTGATCCGTGTGGTCTCCAGCCGCTCGAATCCGTGCGACGCAACGGCAGAAAGCGTTTGCGTGGCGGGGTCGAGCTCAAAGAGCACGGAGCGATCGGCGCCGCTGAGTTGCACCGCCTGGGCCACAATCGTATGAAGCACGTTCTCGAAGACGAGTGTCGAGGCGACTAGCGTCGAGACACGATAGAGCGTATTTAACTGGTGGACGCGACGCCGAAGTTCTTCGTCGGTCTGCGCATAGATGCGGCCGTTCTCGATGCTCATGGCGATCTGACCCGCGACGATTTCCAGAAAGCTGACGTCGTCCTCGGTAAAGAGGTGTGGCTCATGTGTCTGAACGCTGATGACGCCTTCGAGCTTCTCAGCGGTGAAGAAGATGATCGGTACCGAGAGCAGCCCCGCATACGGAGTTTCGTACGCGCTGGCCTCCTCCGCGAAACGCGAGTCGTCGAGGGCGTTGCGCAACAGCAATGGGCGCCCATGTTCGGCGACATAGCCCGTATAGCCGACGCCAAGCGCGAGCGTGAGCAGGCTCGAATTGCGCGGGCCATTCGTTGCTCGCAACGCCAGTTCGCGGGTCACCTCGTCAAACAGATAAATCGAGCAGAGGTCAGCGCCCATCTCTTCGGCAACGGCATGCGCGGTAGTCGCGAGTGTCTGGTCCAGATCGAGCGTGGAATTCGCGGCGGCGTTGATGCGCTGAAGCGCCTGCATGCGTGTCATCCCGCGCCGCGCGTGTTCCGCTGCGCTATCGGACTGCTGGCTGCGAACCGCCTGCCATCCTTGAGTAATTGCTACCACTGCGCGAGAAGTGACATCCATCAGCGCAACGAGTGCCTGGTTGTATGCCTCAGGGTCCTTCGCGAACATCTCATCCAATGCCTGTGCCAGCGCGGTGCTCCACTGGTGGATGCCCTGAAGCCTCGCTTCGAGCCGACCTCCCTGTGCCGCCAGCGCGCTTCCCGATTCAAGAAAACGGTATACGTACGTCGATTGCGGCAGGCCGCCAAGCGCCTCGATGAGCAAATTGGCGTCGCTGCCGTCTTCCGGGCTGCCCTCGAACCCCGTCACTTCGCCCATTCGCTGCCGGAGGTTTTCTTCGTGATCACGCAACATTGCGGTAATATCACTCGTCATTGTGAAGCCTTTATATGCACCTGGAGCTAAAAATTGTACCACGTGAAGGGCGACGATTGATGAAGGTTCAATCTGGCATTCTACCGAGCGCCGACAGCAATGTCAAGCGTGCGGCGATTGCGCGGGAGACGCCGCGGCTGGGAAACTGCGGCCAGTGGGATTGTACGTCTGGGGCAGGTGGCGTACAATCTGGCGGCGACCAGAGGAAGTCCGCGGGAGGAGACAAGATGTCACAGGGCCGAAGTTGGGAGAAGCGCCTCTTTGTGGGTCTGCAGTGGCCAGGGATGGATGAACCGACACTTGCGTTGGCGCGCGCGCTGGGCGAGGTTGGCGTGGAAGCTGAATTTTTCCTGCTGTTGACTGGTTCTGAGACATCGCTTTCGGGCGCTAATCGTGCGTCTGCCGATACCTTTCTCCAGCAGCTTGAGGTCTCCTGTCGCCGTATCTGTTCCGCGGCCGCCTCGCTCGAGGTCGCAACACAGGGTTACCTTGCCTCGCTCGATGGGCGATTTCCCCAGGCTCGCCTCGCGCATACGCCGTCCGATCCGTGGTGGCCGAAATTTGCCGGGTTTACGGCTTCTAGCGAGCCGCTTGAGTTGAAGCTGCGCCGGTGTGGATATAGCTATCGTCACGTCGTCGAGACGCATCTCGCCAGTACTATCGATGCGATCTCGGAACAACTCGCGCTGACACTGCACGCCTTGCAGTCACTCCCGCCAGCGGGCGTTGCGCCGGTTGGGGCGCTCTATCACGGGTTGGACGAGTTATCCTCGGCACTGCAGGGGCACGTGGCGCCGCACCATATCACCGAAACCGCCGCCGAGTCTCCGGGTGTCCTGGCTGGAGTGCAATTGCTTCGCCACCTCGATCAGCAGCAAGATCATTCCATCCAGGCCGATATCACCTGGGTGCAGCAGCAACTTGGCCTGGCTCGCGAAACTCTGGCGCAGCTTGGCGTCAAGCGCTCCCCGATGGGCGCGCTCGCCCGGCTGGGGCTGCGAAAGGCGCCGCCGGCCCCGCCTGATACCGCCGCATGGGTGGCGCGTTCCATCCGCGAATGGGAAGACGCCCTCAAGCAATTGACCGCCCTCGCCCGCGAGCAACAGGCAGTGCGCCGCTAGGCGCCTACAGGCTATGGCTCTGGAGACTCGTTCTCCTTGGGTGGCTCCTGCGCTGGCTTACGCACGAGGTCGGTTCCCGTCCAGATCCAATCTTCGTCGCTCGATGTCGGTTCGCTCCCCTCCTGCGGAGTTGGAGGTTCCATTGGGGGCACCTCAGCCGCCGGACGACGTTGCCGGGGCAGCGGTGTAGGCTTCGGCGGCGCGCCTCCATTAGGGCGTTTCCCAGGCGGTTCAGTGCGGGGTGGCGGCAATGGAGCCCAGTCTGGTTCTGGCGTTGGCGTGCCACTATGCTTGCCAAACGATTCGCCACCCCCAACGGCGATTCCGCTGCCCGTGGCGGTTGGCGGCGCCTGATGCGTCTGCGAAAACTGGTGGCGCACATAGTGGGCGACGCGCACACCATCTTCGACTTGGTAGCGTATGTAGTCGGGCGGCACATATTTCGAGAGCTTCTTCGCAATCTCCGCCTCGGCGATGATCTCATCCGGACGGATAATCCGCCAGATATCGATGACCTGCCCTGCCCCACCGAGACGATACACAAACGATGCCTTCAGCCCGGCGCGTTTCGCCTTGTTACTCGCGTAGGTGAGCGTGCGCTGTGCCGCCACATCCGTCAAAAACGGATCGGCAAATTGCATGAACCGCGGCGATTGCGTCGGCTTGCGCGAGAGATAGAGAAACACCAGCTGATGGTCATCGGCGGTATCGATGGCGGCGTCGATCACCTGCATATTCTGCTGGCTCGACGACGACAACGCGATCAACAGTGAATCCGCCATGCGCTGAAGTGTCTGGATCGGAGCGACCGGCGCCTCGCCTTGCTGTACCAGGCGCTGGTGGTAGAGGAACGCCGCGCCAACGCCTAGCAGCGTGAACCCTCCGCCAAAGATGGTCGCCAGCGGTTTGGTAAAGAGATTCGTGATCCATGCAACCCCGACGAGAAAGGTGGTCACGATGCCGAGATAGAATTTCACTGTGGGCCAGCCGTCGCGGGCGCGATTGGCCCAGGGAGTCAACTGCCGCCTCGCGCGGGAATTGGCCAGCCGCAGGCGCGCCGCCACCTGATCATTCATGCGCGCGCTCGCGGCGTTGGTAAGCCGCTGATGCCACGGCGTCCCGACCCGAGCCACCTCTTCAGCGCCCGCGGATCGTTCGGCGGCCTCGATCGCGCCAATATGTGACGCGCCATGACGGTCGCGATAGCGAATTACATCCATCGCCAGACAGGTCAGCGAAAACGCGCCCAACAGGCCAAACGCGTACATGTCGCCAAGGATGTCGATCCGCCCGTTGACGGCAATCAGCACGGCCACTGGAATGCCCGTGGCGAGGATAATGGCGTTCTGGGGAGTGCCGCGCCACTTATTTGTGGCGGTGACGAAATTTGGCAGATAACCCATATGCGAAAGCGCGATGAAGACGTGGTATGCGCCGATAATGGCGGTATTACACGCGAAGACGAGCAGCGCTGATGCGGCGATGGCGGTAGCGACCAGCAGCACCGGTCCACCGTAGGTGCCGCCGAGGTCAGAGATAAAGGTGTCGGGCGTTGCCACGATATGCAGATGAATCGTGGTGGTGGCAAGCAAATCAGGCGAATTGAGCAGCACCGTCGAAAAGATGGTCAGTAGCGGGCTGGTGACGCCAACCGTGATAGCAACCAGCGCGAGCGCCTGCGTCACGGTCTTGCGCCGTGGCAGTTTCATCACTGGCGAAAGCTGCGAAATGCTTTCAAGACCTGAGAACGCCAGGAACGCCCCAGCGAATCCGGTCAAGAGCGTCAGGCCGCCGAGATGGCCCGAGAAAATCTTCTCGAAAACGAGGCCCATCGTCGCCATCGGCACATTCACCAGGACGACCAGAATAATGATCAGGTCGCTGAGCAGCGCCGCCACGGCAATGAAAGCGCTGACACTGGCAGACTCCTTGATGCCCCAGAAGTTGAGCAGCCCCAGGAGGACAACCACAATCACGGTGATCGGTACGACGTAGTTACCAATGGCCTTAAAGATGGTCGCAAAGTAGAGCAGGCCCGAGAGCGAGCTAATGGCCGACGTCAGGAAATAGTCCACCAAAATAAACATGCCACCGACGGCGCCCGCCCACGGCGAAAGTCCGTTCGCCGCGACGGTAACGACGCCGCCGCCCTCAGGAAAGCGTACGCTTACCTCGGCATACTTGAGGACGAGCAGCACGAACGCCACCAGTGTCATTAGCACGAAGAGGCCAGACTGCCACTGCACCTGTCGCCAGAGGATTCCCGGCACGTAATAGACCGATGTGCCGATGTCAGCGAAAACGACGGCCCAGCAGAGGAATGCGCTGAGATTGTGGCCGCCGTGATGTTCCGCGGGTGATTGCGATTCTGTTGCTACTACTGTGTCTGCCACATCATGCTCCTCGGCAAGATACGTCTACCAGCACGTACATTTCCCGCCTGACAGGAGAATCTGTCGTTGTCAACGTGATTTACTCTATCACTACCCCGCAATGGCTGCCATCAATCCTTCGGAAGTGATGCGCCACAGGGAACTACAATCGGCATACGTCAGAATGGCCGGGGAGGTTACCCCCGGCCATCATCGTGAATGCCAGCTCACGCTTTGTTCTCGGAGAGTCGTAACAAGAAGCCAATAATGATGAAGTTCGCGATGACCGAACTGCCTCCGTAGGCCACGAACGGCAGCGGCACGCCGGTCAGCGGCATCAATTTGAGATTGCCAGCGAGAATGACGAGGGTCTGCAACGCGAACACCGAGGTCAGGCCAACGGCCATGAGTTGATTGAACGGGTCGCGCGCTCGAATCGCCACATACATGCCACGGAATACGAGCAGCATGAAAAGCCCCAAGAGCGCGAGCAGTCCGGCGAATCCGAATTCTTCACCGAAGGATGCTGCGATATAGTCGGTGTTCGAGGCAGGTACAAACGTCGGGTGTCCAAGCCCCAGCCCTGATCCGAAGACACCACCCGATGCGAACGCTATCAACCCTTGCACGATCTGATAGCCCGCGTTCGTCGCCACATTGGGATCAAAGGCGTTAGAGACAATTGCGAGTCGCACCCGCGCATAACTGAACACTGAGAATGCGAGCACTGACCCGACGGTGAAGAGCGCCAGCCCGCCAAACACATAGGTCATGCGGTTGGTGGCGGCATAGGTCATCGAGAGTACCATGCCAAAGATCAGCAGCGCGAGGCCGAGTTCGCGAATGCCAACGGCAATGATCAGCGCAAGCCCCAGCATGAAAAGCAGCGGCCCCAGTTGTTTCAGTGGGGGGAATTTGATGCCGCCAATAGGTACCGAGCCCGCCGAGAGCATTTCCTGGTTCTCGCTGAGATACCCGGCGAAAAAGACGACCAGGCAAATCTTTACCAACTCCGACGGCTGAAACGAGAAGCCACCTGGGCCGATCGACAGCACGTCGCGGCTCGGCGCATTGGTGTTGAAGTGTCGTAGCGCGTTCACCAGGGTGATGCCGACAAGGGCCAGTCCCACGGCCGCCCAGGTATATTTGTAGTTGCGTACCCATCGCAGATCGCGCGTGAGCACGACCGTGCCAACACAGAAGCCGAGGCCCACGATCACCCAGGCGAGTTGTTTCGTGCCGAGCGACGGCACGTCGAATCCCGGCGAAGACCCAATCCGCAGGGCCATGATGACGCCAATACTGGCGAGCGTTCCGGCAATGGGCAGTAGCGTCTGGTCGGAGTCTGGCGCGAACAGATTGAGCAGCACATGGGTGACCGCCAGCGCGATCATCAGACCAATAGCAGGCGTAAAGACATCCACAGGTGGCAGTGTGTTACGGGTAAGCGGTGTCGAAGCGTTTTGGGTAAGCTCCAACTCCAGCAGCGCCAGAATCAGGAATGCCGCGGGAAACAGGAGCAGCCACATCTCTGTCCAGCGATAGCGGCGACGATAGATCATCAGTTATCTCTCCTGAGGCTGGCCCGCCTAGACGGCAAACTTGAAGCGCACGTCGCCGACCTGGAGAATCGTTCCAGGGGTTACGGCGACCGGCGCTGTGATGCGATTCTGGTCCACAAGCGTCCCATTGCGGCTGCTCATGTCTTCGACCCACAGTGAACGGTCGCGGAACAGGATGCGTGTGTGCTCGGTCGAGACGAAGGTGCTATCCAGCACAATGGTATTGGTAGGCGACCGGCCAATCGTAGTGATCGGCTCGACATCCAGGCGAGCGCCGGGGCGCAGTGGCGTGGAGCCGCTATCAATGACTACCAGGTGGCCAACAACGTCTTTGCCGCGTGTCACCAAGCCAGGCGCGCGCTCGGCCACACGCATCTCGCGCCGCGCAACCCCTACGACGCGCAAGATGACGAGATAGAGGATTGCAACGAGCACGATGCGTAGGATGAGCAAAACGGAATAAGTGTCCAGCCCCATGCTACCTCCGCTGGAAGACGAACTCGTGGCTGCCCACGGTAACCAGATCATTATTGCGCAAGGGAACGGGTTGGCGCGCTTGAACGCCATTGATCTTCACGCCATTGGTCGAACCGAGATCGTAGAGCACGAACTGGCCGCGCTCGTAGCGGATTTCGGCGTGGTGGCGCGAGACGCGACGATCATTGACAATGACTTCATTGGAAAGATGGCGCCCAATATGAATGGGAGAATGGAGCAGCCGCATCGGCTGGCCGCGCGTCGGCCGGAAGAGTGTCAGCCACGCGGGCGGCAATGATGCAGTGTCTTGATTGCGCGCTTGCTCGCGGGCGATATCCTCATTGAGTTTCTGCACCTCTGCCGGGCCAATCGAGCGCGTCTCGTCGCCCATATCCACGCCAGACGGCGCCGCTTCTTCGGTCAGGTCGTACGCCGCGACCCGCATCTGCCCGGTGATGACATGCGGATCTTCCAGGAAGCGAATGACGGGTTTGCGCTCAAGCCAGTAGGAGCGCTCGCGGGCCATCTGGACGAGCTGCCCCGACAGTTCCTGAGCCAGCTTGGAATCGTTTCCGTAGATGCCATAGTCCTTCACGCTCAGATAGATATCGTACAGCGTGGGCGCTTCTCGTCCATTGGGGCTGCCACGCAGGTGATTCTCCATCGCGCGCTCCACCTGCGGGCCGAATTCATTCCGCTGAAGGCTGGTGCGAATCAACCGGCCGAACGTCCCTTCGACCAGGCCGCGCATCGTGGCCTCAAACTTACTGGCAATGCCCATATATGATTCCTCCCCCATCACGGATGGGCATCATCCTGATGGAATCGCCCGTGTGCCTCGCGCTCGTCTAGCCGCGACGCCGCGTGACGGGCGAGATGACGGCGTGCCTGCTCGACATCGGCGCGCATCTGTTCGATGAGCGCCTCCACCGTGGCGAATCGCTCCTCCGAGCGCAGCCACTCGACAAATGCCGTCGTAATGCGGACTCCGTAGAGGTCCATGCTGAGGTCTAACAGATGGACTTCAACCAGCCGCGCATTGCCGTCGCCGAATGTCGGACGCACTCCGACACTGGCCACCGCTGGCCGCACCGCGTCTTGCTCGCCCGGCAACCCCACAAGCACCGCATAGATGCCGTTGCCAGGGATCGCCTTGCCTGCGTCGACTCGCAGATTCGCCGTTGGGAAGCCGAGCAGCCTACCGCGCCGATCTCCGCCCACCACCTCAGCCACAAGCGTGTAGTTGTAGGTGAGCAGGAGCGCCGCATCGGAAACTCGCCCCTCGGATATTGCCGAGCCGATCTGCGCGCCCGTCGGCGCAACAGCCGCGGTTTCGCTGGCTATCGACAATACCGACAAACCAGTCAATCGCGCCAATTCGGCAAGTTCTGTGCCGCAGAGCGCTTCCTCCGCCAACGGATCCACGACGACGCCCGCGACATCCCACCCAGCAGTGATACGTTGGATGAGCGTCTCAGGTGACCAAGGCTGCGCCGCATCCGCCGCGAGCACCACAACGCGCACGCTGGGCGCGCATCGCTCGATGAGAGCAATCCGCTCGCTGAGTGTCGTCAAGATGCCGTTCGCGGTGGCGTCACCGGAAGTTACAGGCCAGGGAAGAAGCGCAATCGGCGCCGCGCCATGCCGACGCGCGAGGGCGACCGTTTCGGCCAACATGCGCTGGTGCTCGCGGTGTACACCATCAAACGAGCTGATGGCGAGTACCGCCGCCTGCCGCTCTGCTGGCAGTGTGAAAACGTACTCCACGCCCAAAGTCCTCTACTTCCTCCCAGGATTCCGACAATATACTACCACAGCGGCCCGGCATCGGCGGTGCGTGAACGGACATTTGGAAAGGCACGCGGCGAAGCCAGACGCGGCGGCACTGCGCCTCTCTCTTGTACTACGGGTAAACGGTGGCGAAATGTTTCGTCTCGCCTGTGAGGTGGCTCACATATCGCCGTTTCATCGTGGATCAGACTATGGCTGATGGCTTGCGTCACGGTGCGATTCAGCCCATACTAGAACGTAAGGACCTCGAATCGGTCACCAGGTGCTCGGGGTCGTATCATGATCGCTCGAAACACGCTCGGATTTTTCTCATGGACGACAACATGCTACAACCACACACGGAACCCTCTTATGTCGAGCGCCTGCGCCGCCAGGGCGTGCGGGTGACCCCGCAACGGCTGATCGTGTTAGAGGCTCTCGCCGCACACTCCGGGCATATCACCGCCGACGAGATATTGCGCTGGGCGGCACTACGCTATCCCGCTATCAACCTCGCAACCATCTACCGGACACTTGAAATGCTCATTTCGATCGGCCTGGTGGCGCAGTCCGATTTTGGCAGTGGCATTAGCTACTTTGAACTGGTCGGCGAGGCGCCGCATCATCACCTCGTCTGCGAACACTGCCATGCGGTGCTCGAAGTGGATGACAAAGCGCTGCAACCACTGCACGAGAGCATTTTGCATGGGTATGGATTCGCGACCAATTCGCGCCACCTCGCGCTCTTCGGCTGCTGTCAGGCATGCCTGGCGGCCCTGGAGCAATCGGTCCGCTAAATCCACTCGTGTGTTGTGAATCACGGCTCCCCCGAAAAGCAGAGGCCCTCATCCAATACTCCGTGTGGCGTGTATCCTGCAAATACATGCAGATGCGAAGACTTGCAAGAAGCCGCCCTGCGCGCTATCGTCATTACTGACGCGGGTCATCCGTCGCAACGGGCATCGGTAAGAATAACCGGTAAACCAAATTGCGCTCGCTGGTGTTACTTACAGTGGCCCGCGACGGCGGGCATATCAGACTCACGAGGGAGGCGACGATGTTCTCTGGACTCTTGCGCGTGCTGCGGAGCGGCGATTCTGGTCTGCGCACACGTATCGTCGCGCTCTACGCGGTGCTGATCGGAGTGAACATCGTGGCATGGCTGATGGCCGTGCTGGCGTCGGTGCAATTGCATGATCCCAAGTTCATCGCGCTCGGATTCGTCGCCTATGGCCTTGGCTTGCGACATGCCGTGGACGCCGACCATATCTCCGCGATCGATAACGTCACCCGCAAACTTATGCAGGATGGCAAGCGTCCCGTTGCCGTGGGCACGTTCTTTTCGCTGGGGCACTCGACGGTCGTCGTGCTGCTGAGCATCGTGCTGGCTGGCGCTTCGCTCTTCGTCCAGAAAGAACTGCCGAGTTTTCAGGCCATTGGCGGCGTCATCGGGACGAGTGTTTCGGCGGCCTTTCTCTTCTTGATTGCCGCGCTCAATCTGCTCATCCTGATGGATATCGTCAAAACGTTTCGCCAGGTCACCAATGGTGGCGAATACAACGAGCAGAAGATCGAGGAATTTCTGGCACAGCGCGGTCTGCTCGGCAGGTTTTTTCGGCCACTTTTTCGTTTTGTCCGCGAGAGCTGGTTGATGTATCCGGTTGGCTTTCTCTTCGGTCTCGGGTTCGATACCGCCAGCGAAGTAGGGCTGTTGGCGCTCTCGGCCATCTCGGCGCAGAAGGGCGTTCCCTTTCTCTTTATCATGGTCTTTCCGCTGCTCTTTACCGCGGGCATGACGCTCGCCGATACAACAGATGGTGTGTTGATGCTCGGCGCCTATGGGTGGGCATTCGTGAAGCCGGTCCGCAAACTTTATTACAACCTCAACATCACACTCGTCTCAGTGCTGGTGGCGTTGATCGTGGGCGCTATTGAGGTGCTTCAAGTCATCTCAGGCGAACTGAACCTCCACGGCTCCGTCTGGGACTTCATCAACAATACGCTCGACCTGAGCCATCTCGGCTTTTTCATCGTGGCGATTCTGTTGCTAAGCTGGCTCGTCTCCACGGTTATCTACCGTGTGAAGCGATACGAAGAAATTGATCTCAACCCGACCGAATCGGGCAGCGCCGCCTGAACTCTATCCGCCTCGCTATACCGTGAGAACATCCTTGCGGCGGCCCATCAGCAATAACGCGAACTGGTACATTACGAACAGCTCGACGCCGAACGGCAGGTAGCCCGTGTAACCGATCAGCGGCATCTCGAAGAGGTGGGGGATGTGCCAGCTTTCTACCAGGCCGATGGTGTAGACCCATTTGGGCAGTGCCAGCGAGTTCCACATCTCCCAAAAGAAGCCACAACAGAGCGCGGCGAGCGGCATGAGCACGAAAAATCGCCAGTCGCCCGCGAGCAGGTGACCCAGGGCAGATTTTACGCGGGCGCGGTTGTTGATAGGGTCGAGCACGAACGTGACGCCGAGCCAGAGCAGCCCGAACGCGTAGTACGGCGCGACAAACGGCAGAATTAGGCCAGCCACGCCCACCGCCATCAGGATGATCGCGGTAGACAGCTTGACACGTGGGCCGGGATCATTGGGCGCCAGCCGTGGGCGAAGTGCCGCGAAGCTGGCCAAAATCTCGGCGATTTCCAGGACGGCTGGCAACACAGTGCTGAAGCAGAGCGACGAGATCGCATGGTATTCGATCCATCCGCCAAACGTGTTGGTATTGATGGGCTGGTCGAAGAAGTAGCGCCAGTTGTGTACCGGAATGTTGAGAATCTCGAAGACCCACCAGAAAGGAATCGAGAGCAGGAAGAGCAAGATGAACCCGCGCCAGTCGCGAGAGAGCGGCGACGAACCCGTGCGCGCTACGTTGATGCCATCCAGCACGAGAACGAATCCGAACCAGATCGGAAAGAAGGTGTACGCCCACAGATGAACGCTTGCCCCGAGGTATGTATGTCCGCTGACTGCCAGTCCGTTCCACTCGCCGATGCGCGTCCATGACATAGCCCACGCGACAATGTTGAGCGCGGCGCCTGCCCAGGCATACCACGGAATGCGTGATATGAAGGGTTTCACCGAGGGTGAGCCAGCCTCCGGCATGGCTTCCACGGAAAAGAGTTGCGCCGTCTCCTCAGCTGGGGCCAGAGGTTGTGAAACCGTCATGCAGTGAGTCCCCTCCACTCCACATGCGCTGAGTTGTCAGGACGAGTACCTCAGCGTTGCATCATTCACGACTACGTGCCTCAGAGAGAGGATAGCACAGCAGGCATGATGAGAGCAGGTTGCGACCAGCGAAACTGTTAGGTCAGCGCCAGTCGAAAACTGTCTCATCTGCCACTAGGTATACGTGCGGCTTAACTCGGCAGTACGTGTACATCAACACCCATATCGCCAGTAAGGGTGACGGCGGTGTTGCCTCCCTGAGCGGTGAAATGGAGATGGGCCTGTCGGTCACCCAGGTGCATTCCCCGCAAGTCCAGTTGTTCAAGCCATCCGGGTAATACTGGTTGGCGCAGGAGCAGGCGGTTGCGCTCAGCCTCGGGCTCGAAGCCGAGAATACTGCTCAGTATCAAGAATGGCGCGCCCGCCGCCCACGATTGTGGCGAGCATGACGCCGGATAGTGAGTCGGGCCAAACCCGCCTCGCCGGGCAAACCCGCAGAATAATTCAGGCAGCCGAGCGCCCTCGAAGAACAGGCTGGCTCCATACAGATGGCCAAGCAACTCGCCAGCCTCCTTTTTGCGGCCAACGCGCGCGAAGCCCGCCGCCACGATTGCCGTGTCGTGCGGCCAGACTGATCCATTATGGTAGCTCATCGGGTTATAGCGCTGCTCACGGCTTGAGAGGGTGCGAATGCCCCAATCGGTGCACATGTCGTCGGCCAGCATCCGGTCGACAATCGCGTGGCCCCACTCATTGGGGACGATGCCCGTCCAGAGACATTGTCCCGCGTTGGAGCTGACGACATCGCAGGGCTCCTTGTTGCCGTCGAGCGCCAGATAGAACGTATGCTGGTCTTCCCACCAGAACGACAGCAGGAAATTTGCCCGAAGCGTCTCTGCGGCGTTGTGCCAGCGGTTTACCTGCTCTGGTTTGCCGAGCCTATTTGCCAGGTATGCCATCGCGTTGTATGCCGCGTAGGCGTAGCCCTGTACCTCGCAAAGCGCGACCGGTGGCTTCGCAAGCTGGCCGTCGGCGTAGGAAACGCTATCCCAGGAATCCTTCCACCCCTGGTTGACGAGTCCGCTTGGCGATGTATTCGCGTATTCGAGAAACGTGTCGCCGTCACGATCGCCGTACTTCAGCATCCACTCGGCGGCAGCCTCGGCATTCGGCCAGTGCGCCTTCAAGAACTCGGTATCGTTCGTCCAGCGTATGTACGCCTCGAAGAGCATCAGATAGAGGGGTGTCGCATCGATTGTTCCGTAATAAGGGATGAACGGTATCTCACGGCAGTTGGCCATCTCGCCGCGCCGATACTCGTGCAAAATGCGCCCCGGCTCCTCCTCGGTGAACGCGTCTTCCTTCTGTCCCTGATAGGCCGACAGGAAAGCCAGTGTGCCCTGCGCCACCTGCGGAAACCACGGCAAGAATTCGAGGCTCGTGATAAGCGCATCGCGCCCGAATGGGCAGACATACCATGGAATGCCGCCATAAGGATATATGCCTTCCGCCGTTGGCGAGCACATCATGTTTAGATCGTGCATGCCGCGCGTCAGCACGCGATTGAAGAAGACGTTGTTGCTGCGGACCTCCGGCAAATCCAGGTGTGAACCTGGCGCTGCCCAGGCGTTTTCTGTGGTGTCGGTGCCCGCTTTGTTATCGGAGAGCGCCTCTTCGCTTACGGTGATCACACTCTTGATCTGAACAGTATCGCCGCGCTCCAACCTCAGATGCCAGAATACGTCGTTGTTTCGAGTCATATCCGCAGGAGGATCCAGCAGGATGCGTGTCTTTCGCTCGACGTTATCCAGCCCCAGATAGCTAAAGACCACCTCATCTCGCTCCAGGCGTGGCTTCAGCTCGCTGCCACGTTTGCGACGCTCCAAGCCGCGAATCTCGAAGAGGTCGCGGAAGTCCGCGCCTGTCTTGAGTCCAAGACGTACGTCAACTGGTGCGGACTCGAAGCTAGTCAGCAGAAATGTCTGCGTCAACTGGTGCCCGCTCAACTCAAGCTGGCGGCGCACGTGTATCACGCCCTGGTAGATACTTTGCTCCGTGGAAAGACGGAGAAATGGGTTGGTCAGGTCAATCTGACATGTGCCTTCTTCGTCCGAGATTGAATGCGACAGCGCAACCATCGGCTGGCCTTCCAGGAAGATATCGCAGACCCGCAGGAAGCGCGTGCCATGCCAGTAGAGCCCCGTCTCCTGCTCGGAATCCGGCAAATCCCCACGCGCGTCAGTCACCATGAATGCCTCGCCCTGCTTGAGCGAAATCTTCTCCACGGCAGAGTTGGCTGAGCCGCGCAGCACGTACGGATCTATCATGTCACCGTCGGCTGGTCTCGGGCCGAGATCGTGTGCGTTCGCTTTTGGTCGGTTCTTTGTGGTGTCAGTCATGATATCAGTGTGCTCTGATTCTCGTTGGTTTGCGCTTGACTTGGTTTCCTGACTGGTTCGATCGGCGTTCCCTTTACGGTCGGAACCGCAAAGAGGCGCCCCCGTTGCTGCATCTGGGTATAGACGTCGAGGTATTTCAACGCCATATCGCGGATCCCAAACCTGCGCTGGACATATTCGCGGCAACCGGCGCGTGAAATCTGCGCCACCCGCGTCACTGCCTCGGCAAGTTCGTCGTCCGACTCGCGGATGAACCCCGTTACGCCATCTTCCAGCAATTCTGGGACCGAGCCGCATGGCCGGGTCAGCACGGGAGTGCCACATGCCAGTGATTCGATGAAGACCATCCCAAATGGTTCTGGCCAGTCAATCGGCATGAGTAGGGCAAGCGCCTCGCTCATCAACGTGTTCTTTTTCTTTTCGTTCAACGGTCCCAAGAATTCGATCAGCGGATCATCAAACGTCGGCTTGATGACCTCTTCAAAGAATTTGCGTTCGGCTGGATCGACTTTGGCGGCGATCTTCAGCGGAATACCAGTCTTCTGCGCAATACGTATGGCGCGATCGATCCCTTTGTCGCGAGTGATGCGCCCGACGAACGCCAGATATGAGCCAGGCGTATCCCGGTAGGGAAACTCGACGGGATCGATCGCGTGATGAATGGTGGCGGTCCAGTTCAGATCTGGTATTTGTGAGCGCTGGCTATCGCTAATTGCCACATAGTTGCATCCCTTGAATTCGCGAAATACCTTCACCGTTTCAGGCGCATCCAGCCGTCCGTGCAATGTAAGCACCGTTGGCGTGGAGGCTTTCGCCGCAAAAGGGAGCGTTAGGTAGTCCAGATGGGAGTGAATGGCATCGAACTGGTCGGCCTGCTGATAAATTCGGCTGAGCATAGCCAGATGCAGCGCCGTCGCGTCGATCTTCGAATTGAAGCGAATTGCTTCGTCACGCATGGGGACGAGCCGCGCGCCGGTCGATGAATCAGCGGTGGCAAAGAGTGTCACGTCGTGGCCGAGCGCCACCAGCGCCTCGGTAATGTTTGAGATGCAGCGCTCAGTGCCGCCGTAGGTGCGTGGCGGCACCGCAAGTTGTAATGGTGCTATCTGTGCTATGCGCATTGGTTCCACTCTATCCTTCCCGGTCTCAGCCGTTCTTCAAGACAATCGTCGAATGGAGGGCATGGGCGCGACGATACGCTATCTGACTCATGTCATCTCTCGCAAGGGCTACATGAGCTTTGCGGCAAGTTTCGGGCCAATACGCGCGATACGGCAGATCAAAGCGGCTCAGTGGGGTCTCAACTACGAATGCGGTGGCAAGCCTTGCTCGACACAGTAATAGAGCGTCTGAAACGGCTCGCGGAACCCGGTGACATCGCTCACGATTGCTGCTGGCTCGACGCGATCGACAAGCACCTGAGCGATAAAGTCGGCAATGTGCTCCATCTCGCGCTCGCGCATGCCCAGCCGTGTGACCTCGATGGTGCCCATGCGCAACCCGCCCGGACGATCCCAGTCAGATGGCTGGTCGCTTGGGATGAGGTTCTTGTTGGTGATGATGTTGGCCTGCGCCAGGCGGTGCGCGACTTCTAGCCCGCCGCCAAACTGGCGGACATCGGCAATCGCTTGATGCGTCCGGGTGTATCCTTTGTGGCTCCCCAGCATTGGAATCCCTCTACGCTGCAAAGCATCGGCGAGGGCCTGGGCATTGCGAACGATTTGCGCCATGTATGCCTGCCCGAACGCCAGCATGTCAACAGCGGAGGCAGCGAGCGCGGCGACACGATTCACCTGATGCGTGGCGGCCATCACCGGGAAAATCGCTGTGGTCAGCGGCCTGGTCAGGCGCTCCTCATTCCAGACGATGACCCCGCTCTGTGGTCCGCTGAAGGTCTTGCCAGCCGATCCGGTCAGCACTGCCGCGCCTTCCGCCAGCGGATCCTGAAACTGCCCCCCGGCGATGAGGCCAAGCTGATGGGCGCCGTCGAAGAAGATGTCGCCGCCCCATTCGCCGACAATCTCGCTCATCTCGCGCACCGGGTAGGGAAAGAGCGTCATCGAGAGGCCGAGCGTGACGATCTTGGGGCGCACCTGTGTGGCGAGCGTGCGGAACCGATCGAGATCGACCGTCAGTTCGTCGGGATCGAACGGGATATCTACAATGTTGAGTCCGCGCACACCAGCAGGGCCATTCTGACGGTTACTGGAGTGGCCGCCGAACGGCTGCGCAATCGTCATGATGGTGTCGCCGGGTTGTGCCATGCTGGCATAGACCACCATGTTGCCGATCATGCTTGCCACCAGCCGATGGTCTGCGTAGCGCGTCTTGAAGACTTGCTTGAGCAGCTCAATGCAGAGCGACTCGATTTCATCAATGTACTTGGTTCCTGCGAACCAGCGGTTTACGCTGCCCACGTGCCCCTCAGCAGCGCGCGTGCCGACCTCCGACGAGAGCAGGCCGCGTACCGTCGGGGTGGTTGGCGCCTCGGGAGCCAGCAGATTGATGCATTGCCGCCCACGCCACGCTTCGTTGCGCGCCACCGCCTGCAGAATCGTCTCCTGCATGTCGGCAGGAGTTGCGCAGGCGTCGAGCAGTGCCCGCGCATGGGCCAGCACCGCGGGGTCATGCACCTCGACGCTCTCAGAGACTTGAGGGACGTCGGGTGTGGTAGGCGAAATGGTTTGCATGATGCTACCTCCAGCGCAGTGAGTGCAAGCGACCGACTCTCAGTAAGATGTGGCGTTATCCGGTGGTGTGTGGCGGACGGGTTTACCCGTTGGGTTGATGGAACGTCGCCAGGATGAGCGCGCCGAGGCTCAGCCAGTTCTCTTCGACACGCTCTGCGGCAAGCGCCGCGTCGTGACGACCAACCGCCGCGATGATAGCTTCGTGCTGCTCGACCGACCGCAGACCTGCAAGCGAGCCAAACTGGGCCACCTCAAGTCGTCGGATTTTCGACGTCAGGCGGTCAAGCGTTGGCCCCACCTCCGTATTCCCTGAACGCTCTACAAACCGTTGGTGAAAGTTGTCATCAGCCGCGATGGCCCGCATAACATCATGGCCGGCAAGCGCAGATTCCAGGTTGCGGTTCGCCGCACGCAGCGCGTCCACGTCGTTGGCCGACATCAGCGGTGTGCTCATGCGGGTGGCAAGCGCGTGTAACGCCGCGACGACCGGGAATGTATCGCGCGCGGCTCGTGTGTCGAGCGGCATGACACGTGTCAGCGAGCCTCGTCGCGTCTCGACCAGCCCCTCATCTTCTAGTCGCTGCAGCGCCTCGCGCACGGGCGTCCGGCTCACGCCCAACTGTGTGGCGAGGTCCTGGTCGCGCAAACGCGCACCTGGTTCGATCTCTCCGGCAATGATGGCCTGTAAGAGCCGCTCGTAGACCCGGCTTCGCAGCGAGGCGCGTGCGATAGGTGTCAACGTTTCTACTGTCATATATGTAATATATTGCATGTGGATTGAGCCGTCAAGCGGCAGATAGGTGTGTGCGTGGCATAAGAAAACCAGGGTCGAGGAATTTCCCCTGACCCTGGCTGATAGGTCGTGCGTGTTATTGGGAGCGAACGACCTTCCCGTTAAGCGTGTAAGCCTGCGTCGAATGTGCCTTGAAGCAACGAGTTGTTCCAGACTAGCGACAACGCCAGTGCGTCGATGTGCGAGACGAGGCCGGACTGTGCAGCGCTTCCCATCGGTGCGCTCGCGAGCGACTGAAACGCCGATGCGCCGATGTAGGCGGTAATCGCCGCGCCCGATGGAGCTGCCTTGATCAGCTTCTGGAAGGTGGCATTGCTCGCGAGACTCGGTGTGCTGCCCTGCGCCACCTGAACGATGGTGGCCGCCGTCGCGGTGTCTGGAGCGAGCACCAGCGTGTTGCGCAGCGTGAGCGCCACCGCCACAAGGTGCGCAGTCTCATTCACTGCTCCTGGCGTGCCGTCTCCTCCCGTCGGAGGAACGCCGAAACTGGCGGTTTCGTAGAGCGCCGTCGCCGACTGCCCGCCAATGGTGGTCGGCTTCGTCGTCCAGTGCCGCACGGTTGCGATCTTCGCCAACAGCTGCGATGCCGCGGAGCTATCGCTCACATGAACGTAGAAGACCGGCTGCGGAACTGCGTTGCTGCCCTTGATCGCCGCCACGCCTACCGGTTGTTGGGCCATCGGATCACTGCTAGAAATGCCCAGGCTGGACTGCAATGGATCGACGCCCGCCGCGGCCGTGCCGAACTGCTCGCTGACCGCCTGCATGAATTTGCCCACGTTGCCTGCCCCGGCGTAGGCCATCGCGTCGGATGGCGCCAGCGCGGCGAATCCGGTGGTATCACCCGAAACATCTGGGATGTTCGGGTTGCGGGCCGCGTTGAACGTGATCTGGCTGCGCTCGCCGGTATTGGTCCAGCCGATATAGCCGCCCGCTACCGGATAGCTCTCGACAAACGGAACGCTGATGCTGGCAAGCCCGTTCGGCGCGCGCACAGGCACGATACTGTTCATCATCTCGCGCACATTCACATAGTAGGTGCCGAAGTGGTTGCTCGGCAGGTTGTCTGTCGCGTCTTTGAACGGCTGCTGGTCGCTCAGGGAGTCGCTGCCGCCATTGACACGATCAATCACGGCATGAGCCGCCTCGGCGTTGCTGGCGATAATGACCCAGCCGCCGCCTGATCCGTACATGCCCTGTGATGCGCCTTGCGACGCGTCTGAACTTGGCGCGTAGAGCGTAAAGCCTCGATAGGTCGTGGCTTGCGGAGTGGTTCCCTGCTGTTTCACGTGCGCGTTGATCTTGGCGAGCATAGCCCGTGCGGCGCCGTCATCATGCGACTGCACGAGTACAACGACCCCTACCTGGGGAATTGGTCCCGTGGTTGCCCCTGCTTGCGTGGTCTTGCTCAAAGGGAAGACACCAAGCGCGAGATCAGGTCCCGCCCAGGAGACGACATCTTTCTGCCAGTCGAGACCTGTGGCCCGCTGCAGTTGCGTCGCCTGTGGACCTGCCAAATCGGCGGGATTCATGTGAAAGTTATTGTTCGCAGCCGCAACGAGATCCACCGAGGCGAAGACGACGGTGTTCGACGGGAAGTAATGCGCCAGTTGGTTGGAATTGCGCGCGGCGAACGCGGCGTATGCCCAATAGGCCCCGCCAGCGAGAAGGCCGACAACGACCAGCGCGGATATCGCGGTCAAGACGTTGCGGCGTTTGTGCGAACGGATTGGTTGCTCTGGCGCGAGCGCCGCACCCGCGCCCAGCCCGGCAATTCCTCCGGTCGCGGTGGGCTGATTGACCCATTCCGGCAATGGAGGTGGCGCACCAGTAGAGGCGCTCTGAACCGGCGCGGTGGCGTATGCGCCGCTCTGTGTTGGCTCAGCTGCGAGCATGCTCGCCGAATCGGGTGATGCGTAATACGGTCGCCCACAATTCGGGCAGTAGACAGCGTGCGCATCAATGCTCTGGCCACATCCGGGGCAATGTCCGGTTGCCGCCGATTGCTGTCCGGTACTCATGGACCTCGTGCCTCCTCCTGTCGCATTCATCGCAGAATCCCTGACACCTGCCCAAATGTGTACGATACCTTCCTGGCATCAGGATCAAAGCCTCAAAAATGAAGACGCTCTGGCATACCTCTCGTGTTCTTCGCCGGGACGCGCTCAAGCTGCCAGCTTCCAACGACACTATACGCCATCTGGGGCGCGCAATTGTCGCAATCGTGTCGTGACCTCAGCGCACGCAACACACTGTAACACCGCACGTATGTCGACGCCAAGATGCTGGCGGCTTTTGGGCCGCCCACCAGATATTACGTCGCAGACGCCATGAAGTTCCCTGCGGCTGACGCACCTGACGCAAAGTAGGCGGTGATCGCGTCGCGCAGTTCGGTTTCATGGCCCGCGAAGAAATGATCCGCCTGCGGAATTACGGCCATCGATTTGGGTGCCGGAAGCGCGTCGTACCAGGGGCGCAGGCTACTCTGGGGGCCATACTGGTCGTGCTCTCCCTGCACGATCAACTTCGGTTTGCCGCATTCCGCGAGAGCATCGGTCGTGAGCAGCGATGTCGGGATACCTGCGCCAATAAGTTGCCGCACGCGGTTATCCGCGCAACCTACCGGAAGCCCAATCCACGAGCCAAACGAAAAGCCCGCCATACAAATAGAGATACCAGGAAAACGCCGCGCAATCTCGTCTACCGCCGCCCGCACGTCGTCGCGCTCACCATTGCCCTGGTCATAGAAACCGCTACTGCGGCCAACACCGCGAAAGTTGAAGCGAAGCGCGGGGAAACCGAGGTCGCCCAATGCCTGCGCCACGCGAAAGACGACCTTGTTGTGCATGGTGCCGCCATGGGCGGGATGCGGGTGGCAGACGACGGCTACCATTGGCGGCTGACTCGTCTCGTCATCGGGCAGGCGCAACAGTCCCTCCAGCGCGCCATGCGACACAGGTATCTCAATCGTCAATAGTCGCGCCATCGTGCGTCGCCTTCCCTAATATGCCTGGTTCATCTGCTACGACGCATATTGTAGCGCCTGCTACTCCCATTATCACAAAGCTCCGCGACGTGGGCAACGTAGGAAACGCTCCGGCTGCTGTGCTATACTTCAGGGTGACATTATTCTGGAGACGGAAGCCGCGTACTCATAGCCGCGGGTCGTCGCGAATGTATCTGGAGCGATTGACTGCATGACGCCTGAATCCTATGCGCGTCGAACATCCTCATCGTTGCGGCAACGGGACGCCAGGAGGCTCCCGGTTTTTTCGTGTCTTCTCTGCTGCCAGTGCTCGGCGCTGTGTATGTAGGCCTGCTGGATGCGATGTGCTGTCCTGACGATGGCATCACCTGGCAGGCGGTAAGCGCCGACGAAACCCGAATCCAACATACGCCTAGCGTCGGGCATTGACGGCCCGCAGCCGCCTTCGAAGGCGTACAGGGCGTAAACGATTTGATGTGAGCAGCATCACCAATTGGAGAATACACGATGCACATCTACAACACTGAATCTGGGCGCAAGGAACCGTTCGAGCCGATAAGTCTGCCAGTGCGAATGTATGTCTGCGGCCTGACGCCCAAGAACGAGCCGCACCTCGGCCATGCGCGACTCTTCATCGTCAACGATATGGTGCGCCGCTATCTGGCCTATCGTGACTATCCAGTCAAATATATCCAGAACTTCACTGATATCGACGACAAGACTATTGCCGCGGGCTTGCGCGAGGGCATCTCTCCGTTCGAGGCGGCTCAGCGCTACATGGACTCGTACTTCCGCGAGATGGACGCGCTCAATGTACAGCGCGCCGACGAGTTCACCTATGTTACCCAGTACATCCCGCAGATCATCGAGATGGTGCAGGGCCTTATCGACCGTGGCCACGCGTATGAACTCGAAGGTGACGTCTACTTCTCCGTGCCGAGCTTTCCGAGTTATGGACGCCTCTCAGGTCGCAACGAAGAGGCGATGGCGGCGGGAGCGCGCATCGAGCCGGACGAGCGCAAGCATGATCCGCGTGACTTCGCGCTGTGGAAGTCAGCCAAACCAGGCGAGCCATGGTGGGAGAGTCCGTGGGGAAAGGGCCGGCCCGGCTGGCATATCGAATGCTCGACAATGGCGCGCGAATCGCTTGGCGACCAGATCGACATTCATGGCGGCGGCACAGATCTGATCTTCCCGCATCATGAGAACGAGATTGCCCAGAGCGAAAGTTTCACCGGCAAAGAGCCCTTTGTGCGCTATTGGGTGCATACAGGCATGCTCACGATGCTTGGCGAGGAGGGCAGAGAGGAAAAGATTGCCCACTCCGGCAAGTTCATCACTATCCGCTCGACGCTGGAGCAGGCAAATATCCCGCCGCCAGCGCTGCGCGCCTATCTGCTCGGCACGCATTACCACGCCAACCTGATGTTCTCGGAGGAACAGCTACGCGGCACGATTGGCCGGTGGCGTCGTTGGGTGGAGGCGCGGAACACAGCCCTGCGCCTGAAGGCGTGGGCGGCGGAGCGCGAGGCAGCCGACGCTCACAGTGGCGAACATGGCACGGCCGAGGCCGAATTGCTGGCTGCGGTCAAGACCGCGCATGATGAGTTCGTGGCGGCGATGGACGACGACTTCAATACCTCGCTGGCGCTGAGCGTACTCGACGAATTGGCGCATCGCACCAACGATTACGCGCACAGTCTGGGCGGTGACCACGCCCCGGCGGGCGCCGCGCACGCGTTGGGGACGGCGGCTACCATGCTCAACGAGCTAGCGGGTGTGCTGGGCATCGTGCTCGACGACGTAGCGCCAGAGCAGACACTCGATGACGAGGCGCGCGCAACGATTGATGCGTTGGTGGCGGAACGCACGGCCGCCCGCGCACGTAAAGATTGGGCCGAGGCGGATCGTATCCGCAACGTGCTCGAAAACGACTGGAATGTAGTTGTCAAGGATACACCGCAGGGGCCAACGTGGTCGCAGCGCGAATCGTGACGCGACGAATAGCTGTCCGAATTGAAGCAGAAAGTGAAGCAACATAATGGCGGAATACGTGTGGGGGCGCTTTCCCGTGCTGGAGGCGCTCCGCTCGCGCCGCCGAGTGCATCGGGTATTGATCGCGCAAGGGCCGCGTGATCCGGCGCTGACGCAGATACAGGATCAGGCGCGGCGGGTCGGCGTGGTGGTGGAAACCGTCTCGCGGCGGCGGCTGGACGATCTGAGCAAAAACTCGAATCACCAGGGGGTGCTGGCGCTCACCGCACCGCGCGAATACGCCGAGCTCGATGATATTCTGGCGCGGGCGCAGGAGTTAGGCGAGGAGCCGCTCGTCGTCGTGCTGGACGCGATCCAGGACGTGCAGAATCTCGGCTCACTGATTCGCACGGCTGAAGCGGTCGGCGCACATGGCATCGTCATCCCAGAGCATCGCGCCGCGGGCCTAACGCCAGCGGTAGATAAAACGTCGGCGGGTGCGGTCGAATTTCTGCCAGTGGCGCGGGTGACGAACCTGACGCGCACGCTCGATGACCTGAAGCGCAAAGGGTTGTGGTGTATCGGGCTGGACGGCGATGCCGACATCACCTACGACCAGGCCAATTTGAAGGGGCCAATCGCGCTGGTCGTCGGCAACGAGGCGAAGGGCATCAGTCGACTGGCGCGCCAGCACTGCGATCAACTGATCAAGTTGCCGATGCGCGGCCACATTGGCTCACTCAACGCGGCGGTCGCCGGATCCGTGGCGCTGTATGAGATTCTGCGGCAACGCGGCTGGAACCAACCCGCAGCTGCTCCGGTCGCCGAGGCGGCCTCGGCGGAAGAGTAGGCGTATCATGCACCCGCGCACCATCCTTATCGACGGCTACAACGTCACCCGCAACACGCGTGGCTTGCGGCCGGAGGATGGTGTCGCGCTGGTCACCGCACGCGAGAATCTGCTGCACATGGTGCGAACGAAATTTCGTGGTACGCCCCACAGAGTCAGCGTCGTCTTCGATGGTGACGGCGAGCGCGAGGTGACGTACGCGATTAAGGGGCTGGCAGGCGGCCAGTGCATTTTCACGCAGCGCGGCATATCTGCCGACGAGGTCATTGTGCGGTTGCACGACGAGGCCGTCTCAGGTGGGTTTCCCGTGGTGATATGCACGAACGATCTAGAAATTCGCGACAAAACCGCGACCAGCGAGACGTCGCACATCTCCGTCGCGCAGGCGACCCAGGCGCTGAATGCGCCCGACAAATATACGGCCAAGCGGATGAAGCACGCCGCCTATGTGCGACGGCAGTCGGAGGCAGTGGAGGATGATCCGCCAAGCCATTCGCGTAAAGGCAATCCCCGGCGCGCGCCGAAAAAGTCACGCGGCCGGGGAGAACGTCGCAGTTAGCGCGGTTGGTTATTCGACGCCGATGTCCCACGCCTGCTCAAGGTCCTCACGCGAGTAGGCCTTGAACGCCATCATGGTCTGCGTGTGCGTAATGCCGCTGAGCGCGATCATGCGCTCGGTGACGACGTTTGCCAGATCCTCGTACTTCGCCAGATGCAATACCGCCACGAGATCGTACTCGCCCGTTACGGAGTAGACCTCGCTTACCCCAGGAATGGCGAGTAGTTGTTGGGCGGTGGAGTTGACCGCGGACCGCTCGACATTCATCAAGACGAGCGCTGTAACCATCGCTTTCTCCTTACGCGAGCATCGTATTGTGCTGTTTGGCGCATGCCTGGGGCATGTCACGTCTTCGCGCGTCTGCCCACGATCCGCGCTAGACGCCCTGCGTTGCCTTCTCGCGCAGTTCGCGCCGCAGCACTTTGCCGGTACTATTCTTGGGCAACGCATCGGTAAAGATGACTTTGCGCGGACACTTGAAGACGGCGATTTCACTACGGCAGTAGTCGATGATCTCCTGCTCGGTGGCGCTCGCGCCCTGCTTCAGCACGACATATGCCAGCACAGACTCGCCCTGGTACGGGTCAGGATACTGTACCACCGCTGCGTCCGCGACTGCTGGATGTTTGAACAGCGTCTCCTCAACCTCACGCGGATAGACATTGTAGCCGGAGACGTTGATCATATCCTTGATGCGATCCACGATGCTGATGTAGCCGTCGTCGTCCATCGTGCCCAGATCGCCGGTATGCAGCCAGCCGTCGGCATCGATCGCTCTCGCGGTCGCCTCCGGCTCCCCGTCGTAGCCCTTCATGACCATGTGGCCGCGACAGATGACCTCGCCCAATTGACCTCGTGGCGCTTCGTTGCGAGCCTCGTCCACGATCTTGACTTCGCAGCCGGGGATCGCTGGACCAACCGTGCCCGGCTTGACGACCGGACCTGCGGCGTTGCTGGTGACGACCGGAGACGCCTCTGTGAGTCCATACCCCTCGCTGATGGGTACGCCCGCCATGCTCTCGAACAACTCCATGATGCGAACGGGCAAGGCCGCTGCGCCCGACGCGATATAGCGAACTGTAGACAAGTCGTAGTCTTTGAGAGTTGGCACCTGCGCCCAACCGACAAACATGGGCGGCGCGCCGTAGAGCACCGTGCAGCGATTCTTCTGAAGTTCCGCCAGGCTGCCCGTCAGGTCGAAGCGCTCGATCAGGTTGATGGTCGCTCCGTGCAGTACGGTCAGGTTCATGCCAACGTTCATCGCGTAAATATGGAACAGCGGCAGTGCCAACCAGATGACATCGTCCGGGCGGGTGGCAATCTTTTCAATGACGCTGCACTGCTCGCAATTCGAGACCAGATTGCGGTGCGTCAACATCGCGCCTTTGGGGTGGCCTGTCGTGCCAGAGGTGTAGCAGATGACTGCTACGTCCTCGTCCTGCACTGTGGTATTCGGTGCGGTCGTTGGCGCGTTGGCGAATGAATCCCGCCAGAGTGTAGCGCCCTGAATCGGCTCTGGCGCGGCGACGATGATGTGGCGCAGGTCAGGTGCGTTCGCCGCGGCAGCCAACGCAACGGGTGCGAACGGGGCGAAGGTCAGAAGCGCTTTGGCGCCGCTATCGTTGAGGATGTATTCGACCTCACCAGCCTTGTACAGCACATTGAATGGCACGACCGACGCGACTGCCCGCAGAATGCCGTAATACGCTTCCATGAAGATTGGCAAGTTGTGGATATAGAGCGCTACGCGGTCGCCGGGCTCGATGCCAAGCTGGATCAGTCCATTCGCTATCTGATTAGCGCGCTCGTCGAACTCACGATATGAGGTTCGTTGATCGTGAAAAATGATCGCCGTCTTGTCTGGTGTCGCCTTCGCCGTCTGCGCTAGCATCTCGCCCAGGTTCATGGTGCGCTCCTGTCGTCGTGAAGACTTCCGGTCGTTCGGAACACTACGAGGCGTAATCGAGACTTGATGCTACAGTGTGCTGATATGACTCTGAGCTACATCGAGAGCCCCGCTGGGCCGCCGTTGACGTAGATAATCTGCCCGCTGACGTAACTCGCGTCGTCGGAGGCCAGGAACGCGATGACCGATGCGACCTCGCTCGGCTGCCCAACCCGCCGCAGCGGAATACGCGCCGACGCGCCCGCATGTGCCTGCTCTGGCGTCAGCCCCATGCGCTCGGCAGTGGCGCGTGTCATGTCGGTATCAATGAAGCCAGGAGCGACAGCATTGGCAGTGATGCCGAACGGCCCCAACTCGATAGCGAGTGTGCGAGTCAACCCCTGCAGTCCAGCCTTTGCCGCCGAATAATTGACCTGGCCGCGATTGCCCAGCGCGGAGACGGATGAAAGGCTGATAATGCGGCCATATTTCTGCTCGACCATCGGCTTCTGCGCGGCGCGTGCGCAGAGGAAGGCTCCGCGCAGATGGACGGCGATCACGGCGTCCCACTCATCTTCACCCATCTTGAAGAGCAGATTGTCGCGGGTAATGCCAGCATTATTGACGAGGATGTCCAGCCGGCCAAAACGCTCTAACGTGCGATCGACCATCTGCTGCACCTGCGCGCTTTCCGCGACATTGCAGCCAATCCCCAGCGCCCGTTCACCCGAGGCGTCGATCTGGCGGGCGGTATCTTGCGCCTGTGACTCATCCAGGTCGGCGAGCGCTACGAGCGCGCCATCGGCAGCCAGTCGCGTCGCAGTCGCTGCGCCGATGCCACGTGCCCCACCAGTGACCAGCGCCACCCGACCGTCGAGTCTACCTGCCATCGTCGTGCCTCCTCATTGAGTGGTTCAGGCGCAATTTCCGCTGCGCGCTCATCATCGGGGAAATGTAGGGTCGAAGAATCCATCGGCATTGTTGCGCTCAGCATAAAGAGATGGACCTGCGTGTGTCAAGCAACGCGTAGCCGGTTCAGCAGAATTACGTCGCTGGGTAACACTATGAGGGCGCCGTACGTTGTACGCTGTAGCGGCAGTTCATCAACCAGACAATTGGGCCAAATCAGGTGGGGCGCTTGCAGGCTGGCAGGCAAGTCGTGTACTATTTCCTGCACTGTCGGGCGATGACCTGCCGGGCAGCGCTGGCTGCCCTCGAACGGCGAGACCCGTAGCTGCACCCAATCTACGCGCTCACTCGCGCAGGTCAAGATAAAGGATATCCCGTGAATACGGCACACGTGTGGCGGGCGGCGCTCGAACGGCTGCGTCGCGAACTCTCGCGCGCGCAGTTCGACACCTGGCTTCGCGGTACGCAGCTCGCGCTCAACGATGCTGGCGACTGTGTGCTACGGGTGCGCACGACGTTTGCCAAAGATATGCTGGAGACGCGCTATCGTGACCGGATCGAGGCGGCCATCGCGGATATCGCGGGGGAACCGTTTGCGCTGCAGATCGCGGTGGTCGCGGGTGACACCGACCTTGCCAGTGGCGATTTCGACCGGCGTTCTGGCCCCCGGCGCACGAGCGCACAGCCAGAATCTGCGTATGACCGGCCAGCGCTCTTCGCAACTCCGGATGATCCTCCGGCCGCCGCTTCGCGTGTACTGGGGGGGTCTTCGGCGCGGCAATCATTGCCACCTACCATGGCCGCCAGCCGAAGCCAACGTGTGCGCGCCGCACTCGACCGTACACGCTCAAACGGCAACGTTGGCGATCAGCGCGACGCCTACGAAGGGCAGTCGAATCAGGTTGTCCCCGAGACGCCAGGTCAGGATGATCGGTGGACTGATGGAACCGCCGCGATTGATACCACTTCATCGGTCAATCCTCGGAATACGATGGACAGACAGGCACCTATCGCCTCGGCTACACCAGCGGGTGAGTCGCAACGCCGCGCTACTCCCGATGCACGAGCGGACTACGACTCCGCCATTGGGGGAGGACAGAGCATGTTCATTCCACCACCGCGCCTGAACGCTCGATATACTTTCTCGACGTTCATCGTCGGTAGCGCCAACCAGCTTGCCCACGCGGCATCGCTGGCGGTGGCCGAGGCGCCTGGGCAGGCGTACAATCCACTGTTCCTCTATGGCGGTGTTGGTCTGGGCAAGACGCACCTGCTCCACGCGATCGGGCATACCGCTGTCGAGCGCAATATGTCTGTCCTCTACGTGTCATCGGAGACGTTTACCAACGAGATCGTCAACGCCATCAGATATCGCACCACCGAGGAGTTCCGCGCCAAATATCGCTCGGCAGATCTGCTGCTGGTGGACGATATCCAGTTCATCGCGGGCAAAGATTCGACCGAAGAAGAGTTCTTCCACACCTTCAATAGCCTGTATGAGAGCAACCGGCAAATCGTCATCTGCAGCGACCGGCCGCCGAAAGCTATCGTCAGTCTGGAAGAGCGGCTGCGTTCGCGCTTCGAGTGGGGGCTGATCGCCGATATTCAACCACCTGATCTGGAGACACGCGTGGCGATTCTCAGCGCCAAGGCCGACATGATGCAGCGCAAAGTGCCTGACGAGGTCATCCAATACCTGGCCAGCAGAATACATAGCAACATTCGCGAGCTGGAAGGTAGCCTGAATCGTTTGCTGGCGTACTCGCAATTGCAGGGCATGCCGTTGACGATCGACGCTGCGAAGTCCGCGCTGGCCAGCCTCGCCACGGATGGCCGCCAGCGAAGGGTCAGTGTCGCCGATGTGCTGGAGGCAGTGGCCGAGCACTATCGCATCTCGCCGGAGGATTTGTGCGGCAAACAGCGCGACAAGCATATCGTGATCCCGCGGCAGGTGGCGATGTATCTGATGCGGCAAGAGACGGAAGCCTCCCTGATGGAAATCGGTCAGGCGCTTGGCGGACGCGACCACAGCACCGTGATGCACGGCTGTGAGAAGATCAATCGCGAGGTCAACGAGAACTCGACGCTTCGCAAAGATGTGCTGGCCATCCGCCAACAACTGGTGGGCTAGCGACAGCGTGCACATCTAGAGCGCGCACATCTAGAAAGTATCTCCATGCCCGACTATCGCACCTATCTGCTCGACCTCGACGGCGTCATCTATCGGGGCAATCTGCTGCTCCCCGGCGCGCGCGAACTGGTCGAATGGATCGACGCAACCGGGCGCCAGGCACTCTACCTCTCGAACAATTCCTTCGCGACGCCCGAAGCGGTGGCCGCCAAGCTGACGCGGCTGGGAATGCCGCGACCGGAAGAGCGAGTCTTTACGGCGGGGCAGGCGGCCGTGCGGGCGATTGCCGAGCGTTTCCCCGGTGGCCGTGTCTATCTGCTAACGGTGCCCGCGCTCGATGTGATGGCGGAACGTGTGGGGCTGCGTCCGGTGTGGCGCGATGGCCGTGACGGCGAAGTGCCCGACGCGGTCATGATCGGTTTAGATCGCACGGTGACGT
>DAHUXT010000039.1 GCA_027307065.1 Ktedonobacteria bacterium | reverse complement strand
CGTTCCCGGAGGTCCGACAATACCCAAGCCAGGCGGCACGGTCATCGCCTGGCCATTCACATAGATCTCAAGATACGCGTGCACGTGGATGATCGAGCCTTCCGAAGAGACGCATTCCATGCCGTCCACCGTTTGGCCAGTGGCGGGGCGCAGCGACGTGGACTTCGAGGCTGTCGGCCCCTGATGTGTGGCGACCAGCAGCACCGTCACTAGCGCGATCAATAGAATCGCGCCGCCGATAATAGACCCCATTCGAATCCGCTGGTTGCGAAGCTGACGCTGGCGCTCGCGCTGGCGAGCAAGTTGTCGTTCCTGCAACTGTTGGCGACGCGCGTCCCGTCGCTGATCGCGCTTAGTGGTAGATCCCCCTGGGCCACTCATAACTAGTGTTTCTCCAAATAATCGCTTCGAAATCGTCTAGACCACGACGCTGGTCGTCTACACAGCAGTACGACGCCCGATTACGAGGTAAACGACAGACCGTACGACACAAACGCGCTCAGTATATGGCGCGCGCGCAGGCATGTCAACGAGCGCGGCTCTTTGCGACCGTCACTAAAACATCACATTGGCGAGCCATGAGCGGGGACGCATCCTGGCAAGCTACTGGTCGCTCAACACGAACTCGCCCTCGGCCAGACGTCGTCCATCCTGGTTCTCACAGTGGGTGAAGATGCGCAGTGACTGGCTGTCAGTGTCGCGGCCAATCAGCTCAGCCGTCGCAGTAAGCGTATCATCGGTGTAGGCTGGCTCGACGAAGCGAATCGCCTCGCTGAGTAAACGCACCGATCCCGGACGCAACCCATGCTGCGCCGCAGCCCCTGAGAGCATCGCCGCGAGCATCGCCATCGGAGCGATTTGACGGGTGTTCGGTGCAGCGAGTGGCATCACCTGATCTGGCGTAACCGTGGTCTGGCCCGTTACCAGCAGGAAGAGTGCGACATCAGCATCAGAGATCTGCTTCGTGAGCGTTGTTACAGCGCCGGTCTGTTGTGAGATGCTCTCGTTCACCGCTCGCTCCGTCGTTGGCTAGTCTGCGCGCCAGCGGGCACGCTCTGGCCGAGTATAGCATGTGTCTGCCTCCGAGGCAAATCCCTTACCGCCGAAGAGGGGATTTTTCGGCGCTGCGTGACCATACGCCGTTGCTGGTTCGTTCTGTCTGTGAAGAGATTCACGACACTCGATAGCGTATAATGCGATGTTATCTGAAGCTTCCGTCACACAGGGGCGTTGGGAACTTAGGTAGGCGAGCGAGGCGGTGGAGACGAGCATATGAATGGACATGAAACCGGCCATATCTGGCTGCGGCAGTCAGTAACGTTCACGGTCGCTGGGCAGACTCGAACGCTGGAAATAGGCATCCCCGTGCCGCCGCATTCCTCCGCGCAGGAAATCGAGGCGCTGCTTCAGACAGCCAACACAGGCATGGATGTGCTCTCGCGTCACCTCGACGCACAGATTGCCGCTGCACTCGCTGGCACGGAAGCACCCCAGCCGACGACGCGCGCCACCTCGCCGCAACGCGACACAGTCTCCACGCCGACCGCTGCGCCCGCCACAGCGCGAGACGTCCACGACGCGCACGATGCTCCCCCGCCAGCACCCGAAGTAGCACCTACACCGCCAACGCTCGAACCAGCTAAACCCGCGCCGAGTGCCCCACCAGAATCCCGCACGGCCGCGCCAGCGTCAGCGACAGCACCGACGCCAGGACGTCAGGCGCAACCTGCGCCACAGCGCCCCGTTGCTGATGCGTCGCACACGCAGCCGCCCGCCGCTAGCACGTCCGCCGAGATGACTCGGCCACAATTCCTGGCCGCCGCAGCCGAGCTTGGCCTCAATCCGCGCCAGGCTATGGACCATCTCGGGGTACGCTCGCTCGAAGGGCTGAATCTCCGCGAGGCGCTGGAGTCGCTGCGTCGTCAATTACACGGGGCATCTTCGGCTGTCGAGGCAGAGCCGGATGTGGAAACTCCACCCGCGAAGCCCGCGAACAGGCTAGATCCAACGCCGCAATTTTTTGAGGAAGAGGACGACGAGACCATACTCTTCTCGCTGGATGACGACGCCGACGAGGAAGAGGAAGAGAATGACCTTGCGGATGAAGACGACGATGCGGTTGTGAGCGAATCCGCCGTCGAAAGATCCGCGGCACCGTCACTAGCCAGCGACGAGATTGAAGACGACCTGGAAGATGTACCCGACCTCGCTCCGCCACCTACCCCCATCCGCCAGCGGTCAGCTTCGTCGGCACGCGACGACCAGACGACCAGCTCCGGTGCCGCCGGTACGAACGGCGCTCGCAGCCGCGCGATGCAGTTGATCGGCAAGCTACGAACCGCGACCGGTGGCGGGCCAGCCAGCGACTATCAGCGCACGGCCTTTCACAATATAGTCGAGGAAGAACTTGGCAAGTCGCGGGCAACGTCGCTCGTCCGCGGGCTCTGGCGCACTACCACTGACCAACTGACCTCCGGACAACTGGACGCCCTGATTCGCTGGGGCAAGGAAGAGGTTTTCGCCGACGAGGCGGCACAGGTGCTGGCGACCTTGCGCGCTGAACAGCAACGCGCCGCGCAGTCGGCAACTTCGGCCGCCGAGGCTCCGCCTGCTACCCGCGAACGACCGCCCAGAGGGTCTCGCGGATGAGGGTTATCTCTGGGAGCGCACGCGGACGCAAGCTCAAGACGCCGAAGTCAAGCGAAACGCGGCCGATCATGGATCGCGTCAAGACAGCGCTCTTCGACATTCTTACGCCCGATATCGTCGGCATGCGCGTCCTGGATCTCTTCGCCGGAACGGGTGCTGTCGGCATCGAGGCGCTGAGCCGGGGAGCGGACGCCGCCACGTTTATCGAGCGCAGCCCGGATGCCTGGCGCCTCGTGCGCGAGAACCTCGCCCTCACGAATCTGAGCGACCGGGCTGAGGTGCTGCGTGCCGACGCATTCGCTTTTCTGCAACAGGCAGCGGCTACGAATCGGCGCTATGATCTGGTATATGTCGCGCCGCCACAATACGCCGGACTCGCGGCACGCGCGTTGGCGCAACTGGACGAAGCGCCGTTGACGGAGACAGACGGACTTGTCATCGTTCAGATCGATCCACGAGAGCGCGCTGAGGTCGATGCACTGACACTGCGGCAACTGCGCCGCTACGACGAACGACGCTATGGCAGCACGCTGCTCCTGTTTTACACGCTCGATGAGGAATCCCATGCAACCAACTAGGCCAACTCGATTTTCGTTCGTGGATGAAGGCGAGGCGGTTCGCCGCTTACAGGTGGATCGCGAGACACTGCTCGAACTGGTGGCCAATAAGCGCCTACGCGCCTATCCGGGCGTGGGGAAGGGTAGTTTCTTCCGGGTGAGCGACCTCGAAACTCTCGCGGCGGAACTTCACCCCGCGGTGGCTGAGGCACCTGCAGCGCCTGTTACTCTGCTCAACCCAACCAACAACGCGCGCCGCCAGCACGATCCCGCCTACAAGGTGCATCTGCGGCTGCTGGCCGACCTGAAGTGGTACGACTTGACCGATGCCGACCTTCAGGCCTACATTCGTGAACTTCACCCCGCGGCCTATGAGAAGCAGCGGTCGAACGTGACCAGCGTGATCGAGCGACTGAATCGGCTAGTCACCCTGATGGATGAGGCGGCGGCGCAGTGGCGCAGCCAGGGTGAAGGCGCGAGCAAAGAGTAGCGACAACGGTGGAAACATACGACGAGGGCGGATGATGCTTCCGCCCCCGATGCGAGTAGTATGCGCGCCTGGTCCGCGCCACCCTAGCCGTGCGTGATGGAATAGGTGTTGTAGCCGTAATAGGCCATCGGATCGACCGGCTGGTTGTTCCACTCTACCATGTAATGGAGATGCGGACCCGTAGACCACCCCGTCGAGCCTTCCAGGCCGACCACGTCGCCTCTCAACACGATCTGCCCCACGGTGACTTCAAGTTTCATCATGTGGCCATAGACCGTCGAGACGTGGTTGCAATGATTGATCTTCACCGAATATCCTAGCCCGCCGACGTCCCATCCTGCCCAGATAACCTGTCCGGCCTGTGCCGCGTGAATCGGATTGCCAGCGGTCGTCGAGAGGTCAACGCCATTGTGATACCAGGTGAAGCCGCGCACCCAGTACGAATTCCAGTTCGGCGAAATGAGATTGTACCCCATCGGATTACCATTGCCGTTGGGCGCACAGACAACCTCTGATCCGGGTGGCGGATCGCCCGCGATTGACGTCCATGGGCTGTTGCCAAACGTGGTCGACCCATTACTGGCCGGTGCCACAAACGACAGCGGACGGTAGTCTTTACCGTAGGACTTATCCACCGGAATCTTGTAAGCGATGCCAACGCTGATCTCCTGGCCAGCCAGAAGATTGTTCAATTCGTAGATGCCGCCAACCTGAACGCCAAATTTCTGAGCGATGGTTTCCGGTGTATCGTTCCACCCAGCGGTATACCAGAAAAACGCCTCGTCCTTTTTCAGGACGACCGCGCCGGAAATGGCCTGAAATGAGGAGATGGAACTGCTGGCGTTCGCGCCAAGCGGGGCTACGGCAAACATCCCAGTCACGAGGATACACGTGATCAGGCCAATGATGGTAAGCCGCATCGAGAGTGGGCGCTCGCGGCGCTTGATGAACGGATCGCCCATCGAAACGCCATCACCAGCAATGATGACAGGCCCAGTCTCATCTTCGACGACGGCAGGCAAGCGGTCGCCAGTCTCATCATACGAGATGAGCGCGCCACCACGTGGATAGTCGCCGTCGTCACCATAGTCGTCAAACCCGTCCGAAAGCGGAACGGTACGCCGCGCGCCACCTCCGAAGCGAGATGGCCTGCTATCAGTGCGGTCATTCCGACCATCAGCGCGACCAGCGCCACGAAAGCGCCCATTCGCGCCGGATCGGCCATCGTCGTCATCGTAGTAGCCGTTGTCTTCTGGGAATCCTCCACGACCTCTGGCCACGTGCCACCCCTTCACATTCACCACGGCACTGAACACGCGCCACAATGGCTAGCGCATGTTCGCTTCTCTCAGCTACTCTAGCACGTCGCTGAACAGAGTCAACCGCTACGGGGTTCAGCAGTGACTATCGTACTGGGAAGCGGGCAGCAGACCGCATCGGCGCTTGTGCGCTACAATCTAGATGCGTTGTGTATTGTCACGGTTTGAAGTAATCTGCTGAAAAGGGACAGGTATGTCATCACCAACATCTGGCGGAGCGGAAAATACGCTGATTCGCCTGGGCCATAGCCCCGACTCCGACGATGCGTTCATGTTCTACGGGCTCGCTGAGGGTCACGTAGACGCTGAAGGCCTGCAATTCGAGCACATCCTGAAGGATATCGAGACGCTGAATCAGTGGGCGCTCGAAGGGCAGCTAGAAATCACCGCGATCTCGGTCCACGCGTACGCCTATGTCGCGGACAAATACGCGATACTGACGCACGGCGCGAGCATGGGCGACAACTACGGCCCGATGGTGGTGACACGCGAGCCAAACGCCGATGTCGAATGGCTGCGGGGCAAGCGCATCGCCATCCCTGGCACGATGACCAGCGCGTTTCTGGCGCTGCGTCTCTATCTTGGCGACTTTGCGTACGATGTCATGCCATTCGATGAAATCATGGAGGCCGTCCACGACGGCCGAGCCGAGGCCGGATTGCTGATTCACGAGGGCCAGTTGACTCACGGTTCGCTCGGTCTCCACAGCGTGGTAGATCTGGGGAAATGGTGGCATGAGCGCACCGGGGGCCTGCCATTGCCACTCGGCGTCAACGCGGTGCGGCGCGATCTCGGCCCCGACAAGATGGCACAGCTCTCGCGCATTCTGAAGGCCAGCATCGTCTATGGACTCGACCACCGCGCTGAAGGATTGGCGTACGCCATGCGGTTCGCTCGCGGGCTCCCCACGGAAACCGCCGACCAATTCGTGGGCATGTATGTCAATGACTGGACGGTTGACATGGGCGAGCGCGGCCAGGAGAGCATACGCCGCTTCCTGCGGGAAGCCGTCGAGCAAGGCATCGTCTCTCACGAGGTGCCAGTCGACTTCGTGAAATAGCCTGATGTAATTCCGACCGAAACGACAGTGTGCCTGAAGTTTGGCTCTGGCGGAAGTCAGGCACACCTTCCGGTGGATTTCGACTATCCACAAACGAGTCCCCACGCTACGGTGGCTACCATTGGCGATTCGGGCTATCCAGTCGGCTGCTCCCGCGATACAATGAAGGTGTCTGTCTGCGCATTGGCTGCTGGTGGGAGTATCCATGATCTGCCCGAACTGCTCAACGATAAATTCGGTGAATGCCCGCTATTGCATCTCATGTGGCCAAGCCCTGCCACTGATTTGTCCCGTCTGCGGCACGGTCAACCCACCGAACGCGCGGTTCTGCAATCAATGCGGCACATCGCTGGAGAACACGGCCCCGCCGGATAGCGCCGACGCCGTTGCGGTGCCGCATCAAAGTGGCATGCGCACGCCGACGTTACTCACGAGCGCCGCGACGCCCGCGGAAGAGTCGGCGGAACAGCGCCGGGTCGTCACGATACTTTTCGCCGATCTCACCAGTTCGACCACACTCGCCGAGGATCTCGATCCAGAAGACGCGCGCGCGCTGCTCGCGGGCTTCTTCGGCACCATGGCGAGGGAGATCCATCGTCACGGCGGAACCGTCGAGAAGTATATCGGCGACGCCGTTATGGCGGTATTCGGCCTTCCGGTGGCCCATGAAGACGACCCGGTTCGCGCTGTCCGGGCAGCGATCGACATGCAAGCGGCGCTGCGCCAATTCAACACCGACCGCCGTGCAATTGATCCTGCCGCGCCAGAATTACAGATGCGCATTGGGATCAACACGGGTGACGTCGCTGCCGCCGGTACTGCCTCTGAGGGGCGCGATTTCCTGATCACCGGTGACGCGGTAAACGTCGCCGCCAGACTTCAGCAACTCGCGGCTCCTGGCGCGATTCTCGTTGGCTCGCGCACCTGGCGCGCCACGCAGGGAGCGGTTCGCTATCAAGATCTACCCGCGGCGACACTGCGCAACCGCGCCCGTCCGGTGAAGATCTGGGAAGCGCTCGCCATGACCGATCAGAGCGCCGTACCCGCGCCTCGTCCGCGTGGAGTGGAGGGACTGAAGGCTCCGATGGTGGGACGCGATGTCGAGATGGAACTGATGCGCGCCGTCAGCACGCGTGTCATGCATGAGCGCTCACCGCATCTGGTAACGATTTTCGGCGCACCTGGCATCGGCAAGACAAGGCTTGCGCGCGAGTTCTTGCGGCAGGCCACCGAGGTTGACAGCCGAACCGGCATGTCGGCGGGCGAAAAGCGGCGATCGCGGCGGAGAAACGCCGCTACGCCCACCCCTGACAACCAGCCAGTGATCTTGGAGGGGCGGTGCCCACCGTACGGCGAGGGTATTACCTACTGGCCGCTGGCCGACATGCTGCGCGCCTATTGTGGTTTCCAGCCGCTCGAATCGCATGAAAATGCTCGCGCTCGCCTGCTCCATTGCGTGGCAGACGTGTTGTCGCATGCGAATCGCGGCGACGATCCTGACCTTATCGCGATGTATCTCGGCTACACGATTGGCATCGAGACCGCCGCCCGGCGACAGGCGATGCTGCCTTCTGAGGTGCAGTTGCAGCAAGAGGGACTGCTCCGCGCGTGGCGCACCTTCTTCGAATCACTCGCCCAGCCGACTGGGCTGATTCTGTTGGTCGAAGATATCCACTGGGCCGACGACGCGATGCTCGATTTGCTGGAATTCGTCGCCGCCCGCGCCAGTGCGGTGCCGCTATTGCTGTTGTGCACCACTCGTCCCGAACTCATGGATAGACATCCCGACTGGGGCGGCGGCAAGCGAAACTACGTGACCGTAGGGCTGGAAGCGCTCTCGCCAGTGGCCACACAGCAATTGATGCGCGAGTTAATACCTGGCGCGAACGTACCCCAAAACCTGCGCCAGAGCATTCTGGCCAAAGCGGAGGGCAACCCGTTCTACATCGAAGAGATTGTGCGCATGTTCGTAGATCTTGGCATTCTCGAACGTGCCAAGGGATCGGCTGCCGGCTGGACCGTCGCGCCAGGCTGGGATGGCCGCGATGAGGCCTATGACCTGGGCATCCCTGATACCGTGCAAGGGGTATTGGTGGCCCGGCTCGATCTGCTGTCGGCAGAGGAGCGTGACGTCCTTCAGCATGCGGCGGTGATTGGCCGGTATTTCTGGCCGAGCGCGCTGAAAGCTCTCGCACCCCATCTGGAATCTGATCCGCTCGACACGATGCTCCATGCTCTGGTGGAGAAAGAGTTGCTGCTGCAGACCGACCATAGCAAATCCAGCGCCGCGCCACCGGATGAGCCTGTGTACAGCTTCAATCATGCGCTTACACGAGAAGTCGTGTATGGAGCGATTGCCCGCACCCGCCGCGCCCATGAGCACGAGCGTGTGGCTGAGTGGCTCGAAGAGCTAGCACAGGGACGTGAGGAAGAGTTTGCCGAACTGCTGGCGCAGCACTACCGCCAATACTACATTCAGGCGAGCCTTGCGCGCACACGCAACATTGGCCGCAGACAGGCAGTGCTGGCAAAGGTCGTGCATTATCTTGTGATGGCAGGTGACCAGGCCGCCGCCCGGCACGCGCATAACAAAGCCGATACCTATTACACGGATACCATCACGCTGCTCGAAGAAGAGGCGCGCCCGGACGATACGCCGCTGCGTCAGGCGCTCTATACCCGGCGAGGAGACGCGCGCTGGGCTGGGCTACGCGCAGATGAAGCATGGGCAGACTACCGCACCGCGCTGGAACTCTGGGCCGGATACGAGATTCCCGCCACCACAGCTGCCGATGCGACCGCTGCGGCCCGTCAAACACCAGAAATTACGCACGACGACTGGTTGATGCAGGGCATGCGCCTGTATCGCCTTTTGGTGGCGCTCCCGACGCGCTATACTGGCTTCTTTCAGCAGGTGCCTGCGCATGACGAGTTGAAGGCGTACCTTGATCGCGGCTTGAAGCTGGCCGATGCCACCGGCTGCCACGATACGGCGGAGTACGCGGCGCTACTCACCGCGACCAGCTTCTTCTGGATGTTCGCGGCGGAACAGCGCGGCGAGCGCGAGTTGATGGAGGCGCTGCGAAGCGCGCGTGAAGCGGTGCGAATTACTGAGGCGTTGGGCGATCCACGCGGCGCGTCAGAGGCGCTCGACGCGCTGGGGAACATGCTGGCGCTGACTACCGACCTGCGTGGGTATCTCGAGACGATGACCCGCCGCCTCAATTGGGCGCAAAACATCGACGATTCCAATGAACTCGTAGATATACACGCCGAGGTGAGCCAGGCGCATCAGGCGATTGGAGAGTATGCGGAGGCTGTCGACCACGCCCGGATATCGCTTGATATCGCGACCAAATCCGAGACGGAAGCGCTGCGCAGCCACGCATTGCGAGCGCTGTTGATCGCGTACCTGGAATGGGATCGCTGGCCCGAAGCGCTCAAAGTTGGCGCCGAACTGGTCGACGTCGCGCTGCACACCAATGTACGCCTCTCGCATCGTCACCTGGCCGCGTTGCTGGCATTGGCTATTGTCAAAGCGCGCACGGGCGACATAGACGGGGCAGACGAAATCGCGCGTCGGGTCGCGGAATCTAACGTCGGCGCGGATGTGCAGTATCTCGCCGTGGGACGCGCCCGGCTAGCGCTCGCCAAGGGAGCCGCACGCGAGGCGCGACAGATTCTGCTGGCAGGGCTGGAAGATCGAGAGGGTCGCGTCGGGATGCCGATGCTGCTCGCCGAACTGGCCGAACTCCTGGCTCGCGACGGCAACCTTGAACTGTACGAGCGCTATGGCCCGCAGGCGATGGAGCTTGGATGGCGATCGGGCGCCCGCAAAGCGTTGGCACAGTCGATCCGCGCGCGCGGCATCGTCGCGATGGCAGCGGGCCGGTGGGATGACGGCCTGGCTGATCTCGAGAGCGCGTTCACACGCTACACCGATCTTGGAACTCCCTGGGAGGAAGCGCGTACACGCTATGCGCTCGCTGGCCTCTACCGTCGGCGCGGACAAGACGGAGACGACCAGCGCGCTCATGATGAGCTGCAACGCGCGCTTTCCATGTTTACGACCCTCGGCGCTGTACGCGATATCGCGCGTGCCCGTGCGGCGCTGGCCGGGGGCGATATTCGCCTGCCGTAGTAGCAAGCATGAGTCTCTTGCGTTCACAATCGCTCGCCATTTTAACGAACACGTGGGTTTATTGCAGGTATCGCAAGCGCCAATGACCATACGAAGGGAACGTGATACGGCGTCAGCGCCAACGGGAAAACGCACTGCGCAGTACTGCCATCTCTGCGGCAAGCGCCTGCGTAGCCGCTACCTCGTGTATAATGCAACGCTCGTCGTCTGCGCCGAGTGCGATGCCGCGTGCCCGCGTTGCGCCCGGTGCGGCGTACCAGTCGCACAGCCCATCGATCATGGGAATGGTCCAGTCTGCGCCAACTGTGCCCGCGAAGCGCCGCGATGCGCTGGCTGTTCGCTGCCGATTACCGCGACATGGTACACCTTCGAGGAGTTACTTCCGGTTGCGACCCCACGCAAATTCTGCCCTCGTTGCGTGCAGAGCCGTCCCCGCTGTGACCTGTGCCGCGCGCCCGTCGCCGAGAATGCCCAGCCACTGGCCGATGGTCAATATCGCTGTCGCCTCTGCCTCTCCGATGTCGTGCTGGATGACACCGACGTCCAGGCGATCTATGCCGAGGCCATCCAACATCTGGTGACGGCGCTTCACGGGCCATTGCGCGAGACTCCCGTCCTGGACATCGTAACCCGCCGCGAGATGGGCCAGCTTCGGCGACGCTACGAGCGCCGCGCCGTCGAGCCCGCCGCGGTGGCCAACCACCACGTGCTCGGATACTTCGTGCAGTCACACGGCAAGAGCACCGTCTACGTCGAAGCATACCTGCCGCGCGGTCTGTTGCTTGGCACACTGGCGCATGAACTTGCCCATGCCTGGCAGACCGAACAGTCACTTCACCTGAAAGACGCCCTGGTACGCGAGGGATTCGCCGAATGGGTCGCCTATCGCATCCTGATCGCTCGCGGCCTGACTCCTTTGGCCGAGCGCGCTACTCGCCGCGACGACGTCTACGGGCGCGGTCTTCGCCACTTTCTCAACATCGAAAACCGCCTCGGCTATGCGGGAGTCATCAAGCGCGCCAGCGGTCAACCAGTGTGACCAGACGCCAATACGAAGCCGGCGGAGAGAACATCCATAGTGAGCAGTTGCACGTCGCGCAACTTCCAGACAGTGAGTGCGTACAATCAGCATAAGCTCATGCGGAATCGCACTGGATAGGTGATAGTATAGCGATATGACAAGCGCCCTTCGCCCTGTGATGCGCGCTTGTTCTGACAGCCTGAGAAGCGTGGCCTCTACCACATTTGGCGCGTCTTGCGGGAATGTAATGACAAATCGGTATTCATCGTGCAAAGTGCATTTGTCGACAGCGCGAACGGTACGAAGCGTGACGAGAGGAGACGGCTATGGCTCGAAGAATGTCTCGCAACATCTGGCGGTACGCCGCAACCGCCGCAGCGCTTACCGTGGGCGGCGCGATGGCAGGTGGTGCGAGCATCGGCTACTACGTGGCGATGAGCCTGACCAAACCCCAGCGGCCCAGCATCACTGACCAGTACACGATGAGTCCCTTCGAAACTGGCGCCGACTTCGAAGATGTCGCGTTTGCGTCGCGGGGTGAACACATCCTCCACGGATGGTGGCTCGACCGGCCGGAGACTAATCGCGTCATCGTAGGGTGCGCTGGCTATCGCGGAAGCAGGGCGCAACTGGTAGGCATCGGCTCGATGTTGTGGCGCGCGGGATTCAATGTGCTGCTCTTCGATTATCGCGGACATGGCAGCGACCTGGGTACTCCCGTCACGCTCGGCTTCCGTGAGATGGACGACTTTTTTGCCGCGCTTGACTATACCAACAGTCGCGTTCCCAATGCGCGCATCGCCGTGTTCGGCGGCTCGATGGGTGCCGCGATTGCCATTATGGGTTCATCACGCCGCCCAGATGTTCTGGCCGTCGTCGCCGATAGTCCCTTTGCGCGCCATTCCGATGTCATTAGCTATCGCGTCGAGCAGCGTGTGCATCTGCCGGGCCTGCCGTTTACACGCATTTCCGATTACTTCCTGTATCGCATGGCAGGCTATCGCGGCAGTGATATCGAACCAATTCGCTGGGTGTCACAGCTCGCCCCGCGCCCGCTGCTGGTGATTCATGGATCAAGTGACACCGCCATTCCAGTGGCACAGGGCATACAGGTATACGAAGCCGCTCGCGAACCGAAAGAACTGTGGATTGGTGAGGGCGCCGAACACTGTGGAACCTATTTCCTCGATCGCGCTGCCTATTGTGATCGAGTCTCATCATTCTTCGATCGTGCCTTCCTCCAAGCCGAGAGCGCTGGCGCCACGACCAGCCAGCTCGCCGCCGAGGCCTGATACGGACGCTGACCACCGCATCCTGGCGGGTTGGATTGTGACTGTGCCTCCAGTTTATTCGCCCGTACAGTGAGAGGCGGTGTGGTGTGAGACCGCACACGGCGCCAATGCCTTCGGGGATGAAACGGCAGGGAGAACCCATGCAGCACGAGGAATCGCCCGCGGTTGCATTGATACGTCGAAGACTTGGGCGAATACCGATCGTTCGGGCGTTGACGACTGTGCTCGTCGGCTTCCTGGCGCTTCAGGCGGGGGTTATCGCGGTGCTCACCGTCGTCGCCTTGCAACGCAAGCAGCGACTGCCACCAGGAGGTTTTCCACACCTCGACCTGCCAGAGCTTACCAGCGGCGAAAATCGCCTTCGTATCTTTAGCTACGGTGAGGATGTCTTCGACGCTATGCTCGAAGCGATTGACAATGCGCGCGAAACAATCTTCTTCGAGACGTATCTATGGAAAGATGACGAGATCGGGCGCACCTTCAAAGAGCGTCTGACCGCGAAGGCGGAATCTGGTGTCGCCGTTTATGTCATCTACGACACCTTTGGCAATCTGGTCGTGCCGCGTGCCTTCAAAAAATTCTCACCGGCGATGTTTGTGCTGCCATTCTGGGTGATTCGTCGTCCATGGCATCTGTTTGACCCACGCCGCTACGGCCTCGACCACCGCAAGCTGTTGATCGTCGATGGCGAGACAGCATTCATCGGCGGTTACAACATAGGATCTCTCTATGCCACCCAGTGGCGCGATACCCATCTCTGCATTCACGGGCCAGAGGCACGCGAACTGGCGCAGGCATACGTGGACTTCTGGAATCGGTTCTGCCGTAAGCGTGAACGCATCACGATCGACTTCCGGCTGCGCTTCAGTCCGATGATCAATATTTATGGCAATAATCTCGCTCGTATGATCTTCCCGATTCGCGACATGTACATCAGCGCGATCGATCGGGCCCAGCGCCATATCAGGCTTACCAATGCGTACTTCATCCCCGATCATATCTTGCTCGAATCGCTAGAGGCGGCGGCACTTCGCGGCGTCACCGTAGAGATTCTGTTGCCGTGGCGCTCGAATCACATTCTGGCGGACTGGGCCGCCCGTTCGTACTTCACGCGATGCCTCAACGCGGGCATACATCTCCTCGGCTACCAGCATGCGATGGTCCACGCCAAGACCTGCACCATCGACGGCCAGTGGTCCACGATTGGCACTGCCAATCTGGATCGTCTGAGTTCTATTGGCAATTATGAAATCAACATCGAAATCTACGACAGCCGCGTTGCCGCGCAGATGGACGAACTCTTCGAGTGCGATAAAACAAACGCTATCGAGATCGGCAAGGATCGCTGGCAACGGCGCTCGCTAATCATGAAGCTGAGCGAACAGGTGCTTGGCCCGCTACGCGTCATGCTATAAGATGGCTGCGGGCCACCATCAACGCGACCATCTCGCCACATGGCGTTCCGCGCAGAAACGAGGCTGATCGAGCAATGAAGCTATTCATCTCCACGGACTTCGAGGGGGTCGCCGGAATCGTCGACTGGGACCAGATTATGGTCGGTAGCTCCGATTACGATATGGGGCGTCGCCTCCTGCTTGGTGAACTCAATGCTGCCATTGATGGCGCGCTCGCCGCGGGCGCGACTGAATTCGTGGTGAACGACTCCCATAGCAGCATGCGCAATCTACCGCCCGATTTGCTGCACGGACAGGCGCGGCTGCTCACTGGCAAACACAAGCCGATGTACATGATGGAGGGGCTTGACGATACCTTCGACGCCATTCTCTTCCTCGGCTACCACGGCTCTATCGGCGCGAGCCAGTCTGTGCTAAGCCACACCTATAATCCGCGCGCCATCTGGGAGGTGCGCATCAACGGCGAGATCGCCGGTGAAACCGCACTCAATGCCCTGGTAGCAGCGCACTATTCGGTGCCAATTGCGCTGGTAACCGGCGATCAGGTGACCGCGCTGGAAGCGCAACGATTGAAGCCCGCGCCGGTGTGTGTCGAAGTCAAACGCTCGGTGTCGCGCTTTGCCAGCGAAAGCCTCCACCCAGAAGCCGCGCGCGCCCTCATCTATGATGGCACCCGCCGCGCACTCTCCAGTGAACTGCCCGCGACCACTCCAGCATTCGAAACGCCCATCCAGATCGAGGTGACATTCCTGACGGCGGATATGGCCGAAATGAGCGCGTGGCTACAGGGTGCGCGTCTCGTGGAGGGCAACGCGCGCACGGTACTGCTCCAGGGCGACGATCCGTTGACGCTCTTCCGCACATTCGTCACGATGGTGATGCTGACGCGGGCGCTGGTAGACTAGCGTAGCCTGTTACCAGGAGGAAGCCAGTGCATTGTGTACATTTCAGGGAGGACATCCGCGCGCAATGGCAGAGATGCAAGACAGCCAGATACATGACGGTGGTGCGGACCAGATGCGGCGCTCTTCGGGCGAGCGGGTGGCGCTGGTGACTGGCGGCTCACGCGGCATCGGCGCCGAAACGGCGGTGACGCTGGCGCAACGCGGCTTCGACGTGATGATCACGTACCGCAACAAGGCTGCCCGCGCTCGCAACGTGGTCGCGCGCATCGAGGCGGCTGGACGCCAGGCACACGCGGTGGCGGCCGATATTACCACGCCGGGTGAGCCAGCCCGTCTGATGCGCGAACTGGCCAACTTGGGTTACGACCATCTCGATGTGCTGGTGCTGAATGCGTCCGGCGGGATGGAGCGCGACCTGGTGGCCGCCGATCCCGCATATCCGCTGCGTATCAACCGCGATGCACAGGTTGCCCTGGTCGAGGCGGCGACACCACTGATGCCGCGTGGCAGCGCGATCGTGTTCGTGACGAGTCACTGGGCACACCTCTACGGGCACGTCGAGCAATTACCAGCATACGAGATCGTGGCATCGTCAAAATTCGCCGGAGAACAGGCGTTACGTGCCCAACAACACGCACTCGATGCGGTGGGCATACGTCTGGTGATCGTCACTGGCGACCTCATCGAAGGCACTATCACCCCGAAACTGCTGGAACGCGTCACGCCGGGCCTGGCTGGGTCTCGGCGCACGTCCACCGGCGCGTTGCCGACCGCCGGCGATATGGGCCGCGCGATTGCCAAAGCTGCTACGGATACCGCTCTCGCGAGCGGATCTATCGTCGTGATCGGCGGCCCTCTCGACTCGATTCCTCATCACCCTTGAGTGTGAGCATGTGCGTGACACGCGCTCACACCAATAGATCCAGTTGCCGGGATAGGATACTGAGAGGTCTGGCCACGGGTGATACACTAAACGCACGTCGCACCGGCGCGGCCACTCTTGGCCTTGATCTTGCAGGGCATGCAATCGCTCGGCGCAACACATGGTGCGGGCTGATAAAGTCTAGCGCTTGGGAGGTTTGAGTCGTGACTAAGGCATTGCAAAAAACGCCACCTCAAACGAACGATCGCAATCGCGCATCGAACGCTACATTGAAGGCAGTCATCACCATGGTAATAGAGATGATTCCTGGTGGACTCGGACCCTGGGGTGTGGGTGATCTTGTAACCGCTATCGAGGCAGTCGCAGGACGAACGCTTGATGGGCTGCGGCTCTCGTTGGGCGAGCGCGTCGTCTATCTAGGCGCTTCGGCGATTCCAGTTGTGCCCGCGCGGCCAATTCTCGCCGTGTATCGCTGGTTAGTGCACAAAAGCCAGACATCCTGACGCGACATCCTCCGCCACCCGTGTCGGCCGTCCTTTTCGAGATGTAGGTGGGAGCACGCATGGGGAGACCTCCGACGCGCACGTGCTCCCTGGACGTGTACGGCGCGCCGATCTAGGCTGACGCGCCCACCTCGTAGATTTCGCGTGTCGGCGGCGCGGTGAACAGTGGTGCAAACTTGGCCACTTGCTCCTGGTAGAATCCATTCGCTTCGCTTGCCTGAAGGTCTGCCAGGCTATCCCAAATGGTGACGGACATTCCCTTGCCCGAAGCCGCGTCGGTCAGCATATAGCCTGTTCGGAATCCCTGCTGTGCCTTGGCGGCGGGCAGCACCGAATTCTGGTAGATATTGGTTGCCTCCGCAGTCTTGCCTGGGCTTACCTGAACGGTGGTTACTCGGGCGATCATGGTAATCTCTCCCTTGTTTCTGTCGATAAACACGCGCGCGTGGCAACACTGGCAACGCGGGCGTACTACACCACATGACTCTACGATCTACGTTATTGGGTCTCCCGCGACATTCTATCACGCATTGCTTGCCAGGACTTCCACAGTCAGCGCTGCAGGGGATTCTGGTCAACGGGTAGATTGCGCCAAGTTGTAGTCAGCAAGACCCGGGAATATTACATCACCGCGTGATACGATAACTCTAAAGACCAGGTGAACACGTGTCGGCGTGTACCCTGAACATTGAAGGTCAAGGAGGATTGGTATGCGGGCGATTCGCGTTCATCACGTCGGTGGGCCAGAGCAACTCGTGCTGGACGAGATTCCAACGCCGGAGCCAGGCTCCGGTCAGGTGCGCGTAAAGATCGACGCGGTAGGCGCCAACTTTATTGATTTGTACCGACGCAAAGGACAGTATCATGTCCAGACACCGTTTACACTGGGATCAGAGGCCGTGGGCGTGGTGGACATGGTCGGGCCAGGTGTGACAGACGTACACGTGGGTCAACGGGTAGCGTCGGTATCGCTGGCGGGGGCGTACGCCGAATATGCGTTGGCGCCCTCGGAACAGGTCGTGCCGGTTCCGGACGGCATCAATGCGCAGCAGGCTGCGGCAGCGATGTTACAGGGGATGACGGCACACTACCTGACGCATAGCACGTTCCCATTGCATCCAGGGCAGACAGCCCTGATTCACGCGGCAGGCGGCGGTGTAGGGCAACTTCTCGTCCAGTATGCGAAGCGGCTTGGCGCTCGAGTGATTGGGACGGCAGGAACCGAGCGCAAGGCGCAGCTCGCGCGAGAGGCTGGCGCGGACGACGTTATTCTCTATACCCAGGAGGACTTTGAGGCAGCGACCAAACGACTAACAGGCGGCGCAGGAGTAGAGGTTGTCTACGACTCGGTGGGTAGAGATACATTCGAGAAGAGCCTGAATTGCCTGAAGCTGCGTGGGTATTTGGTGCTCTATGGCCAGTCGTCTGGTCCTGTAGCTCCTGTTGACCCGCAAACGCTCAATGCCAAGGGATCGCTTTTCCTGACGCGACCGACGCTGGTGCACTATATTGCGACCCGCGAGGAGTTAATTGCTCGGTCAAATGATGTGCTGACTTCGATCTCCCAGGGAACACTCAGGGTACGCATCGATAAGACGTTCGCGCTGGCACAGGCGGCTGAGGCGCATAGGTACCTGGAGGAGCGCAAGACGGAAGGCAAGGTGCTGCTGATACCCTGACACTCCACATGGCTAAGGCGCTCAGCTTCAGAACGGTGATCTTTCAGGCATTTTGACGGGCACACACCCTTGCGTGAGCGTATCACGTATGGCGCGACGGTGCGCTGCTAACAAGCATGCATCACTTGGCTCGTCGTCATCTACAGGCGACTGACCACTTGTTCGGCGCACTGCTGGAGCGTGCGCGCAGAGGGATTGGCGCTGTCGTGGAACCAAGCGGTCGCCCTGTCGTGTGAGGATTTGGCCCGACGGGATGAATAACCTGAACGATGACGAAGGCCGGTGCGAATAGACGTCTCGCCGGAGCATCAATTTCGCAAAATTGACATGGATTTCCCTGGTAAATTGCATCTAGTTGTAGTCAGCAGACCCCGGAATTCTAGGAGGGTTGGCAGTTGGGTGACTACAACTTGATGCAATATTCGTTGTACGAAGAACCGCTCCACCAACAGGTGCTGGCCCTCCTTGGGGCATCCTGCGCGTGTTTCTACCAGGTCGCTTGAGGACGCGACTCCCCGCGGGTGGTGACGCACCGGACGCCTCCCATTCAGCCATCCATGTCAGCCAGACCAGCCCGTTAGCGATA
>DAHUXT010000399.1 GCA_027307065.1 Ktedonobacteria bacterium | reverse complement strand
CGAGATGCTGGCGAATGCCCAGATCTCGCTGATGGACACCGCGCAGCCGGGGGATGTGCTCAACCTGCTGTTGCGCCACGCGGGCGAGGGTCAGCCAGCACTGCGACGGGCACGCATGATCGTGGCGGCACTCGCCGCTGGACCTGGCGAGCGCAATCAGATCATTACCGCGCACTGTGAGGTCGCGGAGCAACTGGCCCGGCGACTGGGCATGCGGGATGAGGTCGCGCTTGGAGTGACCCAGGTCTACGAGCGCTGGGACGGCAAAGGCGCGCCCGGATGGGTGAGTGGCGAAGCGATCTTACAGGCAGCGCGCGTCGTCATAGTGGCGCGCGACGCCGAGCTCTTCTACCGTCTGGATGGGTTGGAAGGCGCCACACATGTCATTCGCAAGCGATTGGGCACCCTTTACGATCCCATCGTTGGCGAACATTTTTGCCGCCAGGCGACCTCGCTCCTGCGCGTGCTCGATGCCGAGACAGCCTGGGACGCTGTACTGGCTGCCGAGCCCGGCCCGCCTCTGGTACTCACGCCTTCCGCCCGCGAGACAGCGATGCGCGCTATCGCCGACTTCGTCGATCTCAAGTCTCCATATACAGCCGGCCATTCCAGTGGGGTCGCGCGGCTCGCGGCGAGCGCGGGGGAACAGCTTGGTCTGGCGGAGTCGGAGATCACCACGCTGCGCCAGGCAGGGTACGTCCACGATATCGGGCGGGTAGGCGTCTCCACGGCGATCTGGGATAAGCCTGGCGGGCTCAGTATAAGCGAGTGGGAGCGGGTACGGTTGCACCCCTACTTGAGCGAACGGGTGCTCGGCCGCCCTGCGGCCCTCACGCGCCTGGCGAGTATCGCGGCCCTCCATCACGAGCGCCTGGATGGTTCCGGCTACTATCGCGGGATTCCCGCCTCGATGCTTTCGCTGCCGGCGCGGGTGCTTGCCGCCGCCGATGTCTACCACGCGCTCACGGAGCGCCGCCCTCACCGCCCGGCCTATACGTCCGACGCAGCCGCTACCCAGCTTCAGGCGGAAGCGCGCGCTGGCCGGCTCGACCCCAGCGCGGTGAATGCTGTGCTGGCCGCCGCCGGACACCGCATTGCCCTGATAAAGCGCGAGTGGCCTGCCGGGTTGAGCGATCGCGAGGTGGAGGTCTTGCGCCTGCTCGCGCTTGGCCTGGCGAACCGTGAGATGGCCAACCGCCTCTCCATCGCAGAGAAGACCGTGGGTCACCACATCCAGCACATCTACACCAAGATCGGCGTCTCGACGCGTGCCGCGGCCACCCTCTTTGCCTTGCAGCACGACCTCTTGGCGGATGCAGACTCTGCGTAGACCCTGCGTAGACTGCGGAGCAATAGGGCATTCACCCGATGCGAGCGCCCGCTGGATCGGCTACCCTTGCACCAATGGTGATGTCGTTCGGACCGGCAGGCGCACCTCACCCCACACCTCAGCCAGCGCAGGCCAGGTGGAAAGCGGCAAGCCGGGAAAACGGGAAAGATATGGGACGCTTACGGGAGGTCTTCCAATCATGCCAACGGTCAACGTCAACGGGACAACACTCTACTACGACGAGGCGGGTACAGGGGAGCCGCTGCTCTTCATTCACGGCATGTGCGGGGATGCCAGCGTCTGGGCGGACCAGATGCTCCGGCTCGCGCCGCATTTCCGCTGTGTGGCCTACGACCGGCGCGGCCATTCGCGTAGCCCATTGGGTCAGATTGCTCAGCGCACTGTCGAACTGCATGCCGACGATGCCGCGCAGTTCATCCTCGAGCTTGGCCTGACGCCCTGTCTCGTCGTCGGATCGAGCGGTGGCGCGCGCATCGCGCTCGATCTGATCCGGCGCTATCCGCGGCTGGTGAAAGGCGCTGTGCTCTCGGAGCCGCCAGTGATGGCGCTCGCTCCCGATGGTGGCAAGACATTCATAGAGCACGTCCAGCCTACGGTCGAGGCGGCTGTCGCGCAGGGCGGACCACAGGCCGCGGTAGATGCCTTCTTCGAGCTGGTGTGCCCAGGTCTGTGGCGGACGCTTGACGAGGCGCGACGTGATGTCCCCTATCGCGCCAATGCTCCGGAGTTGTTCGGCGACCTGACGATGCCGCCGTATCCCATCGCGCCCGCGGACCTGACAGAAATACATGTACCCAGCCTGATTGTGCGCGGCGGCGAGAGCGACCAGATGTTACGCGCGATTGCCGGCATTCTGGCAGAGAACATCCCTCACGCCCAACTGCTCGAACTGCAGGACAGTGGCCACGTGACGTACGCTGAGAAACCAGTGGAGTTCGCGACCGCCGTGGAGTCGTTCGCGGGAAGCCTCGCCCTCCGCTGACGAACGCAGGCATCTTCCCAGGCTGGTGTAGGGGCTGGACAGGTGCCATAGGCGCAACCATATCCGCCTGGGAAGATGAGGAACCAGGCATTCTGTTCGGAGACGCTGGGACATACGCAGGTGGGGATTACGCTTAACATCTATAGTCACGTGATGCCCCACATGCAGAAACAAGCAGCGGCGGCTTTGGATGATTCACTGCTGGAAGATGAGTGATACTGAATCTGCCTCGGTAGTTGTATATTGGGTAGGAGCAGAAAGGCTGGTGCATCGCTCGGCATGAGCGGAAGTCACTTGTACGCCAACTATTGGACCAGACGCTGAATCATGCACCCGTGCGCAGCATCCATGGCAGGGATGAGAGGAGCAAGCAAACATGTCTGATTCGTCCGGCAC
>DAHUXT010000398.1 GCA_027307065.1 Ktedonobacteria bacterium | reverse complement strand
CCGCCCCGCGCCCAAGGACCAGACTGAGGGCGATGCCAACCGCCACTGTGGCGAACGGCAGCGCCAGCACATGCGCATGCAAATCGGCGAGCACGAAGCTAAACGCCGGGAACTCGTTGATCGTGTTCGGGATCACTCGCGACGGCGTCCACCAGTCGTATCGCGTCCAGACATCGCGGTGCAGCCACCAGGCCCAGGGCGTGCTATACAGCGCCGGAAGTTGCCGCGAGAGATCGAGGGCGTTCTGCCACCAGACCTGCGCGCCATTCAGATTACCGAGCACCAGCACGAACACCGCCGACAGCATGCCCGCCAACGCGCTCCATGGCCAGCGCCGCGATGGCGAGATTGCCGCGAAGAGGTTGGAAGCCACCCCAAAGATGGCCACCGCCGTCAGCGCGAAGATGAGCCCAACGCCGAGGTTGAAGGCGACGGCTGGAGCGGTGCCGACCACCTTCGCCACCAGCGCAATAAGATAGTGGCCGAAGTAGTAGTAGTTGAGTGGCTGGCCGCTCAGCCAGGGGTCGGGCGGCGGCAGATGCGGCGCGCGCCAGATAGCCGCGAGAAAGCCAACGTCCATGAACTTCTCGGTATCCACGACGCCAGCGTTAAACGAGCGTTCCCAGACCATCACCGCGAACGCCCCTAAGAAGAGCGCCTCGGTCACGGCAAGATATCCCCGGCGCTTTGCCAGAAGCAGTTCAATCGCCGAGCGCACACGGCCCACTCGCCAGACCAGCGCCAGATTGCCCGCGAGATACAGCAGGAGCGTCGCCACGATCCAGAGGCGATTAAAGGGCAGGGCCGAGACGAGCGACAGCGGGAACCACACCAGCCAGCCAAAAACGAGCAGACTGAACGGTTTCGCGAATGTCCAGCCGCGATCAGGCAGATTGGCAAAGACCAGCGTGGTCAGCGGCAAGCCCGCAAGGCCGATCAGTTCGAGTGCAAGCCACCAGAGCATCGTCTCGCCCATTAGCCAACCACCTGATAGATAACGACGTCACCTGCCGCGTAGATTGCACGGAGCACACCCGCTTTCACCAGCGTGCTAAACTTCTCCTGCGCAGACCCCGACATCGGCAGACACGCGCCCTGCTGGTCCGTCATATAGCAGGTACGTTCGAGTCCACCGAGATAGACGAGACTGACCCCATATTCATGGAGAAAAGTCGCCGCTGCCGCTGGGTCCGTCGTGCCGTAAAACGCCTGTACATCTCCCTGACGCGCATACACCTGATCGCCATAGCGCTGTTGCGACTCGTGGCTGCTCCAGCCGAGCACATCAGGCAGACCCGTGTAGATAGAGACGCGGCTGTACCAGGCATATGGTCCGTTGCTCGCCTCGACGATGACGGGCGCCCCCGACACGTGATCGTTCAGCCAGGTAATCGCCGCGTAGTCGCTGGGATACCATCCCCGCATGTAGGCGATGCCATCGAGCGAGAGTCCCTGCGGCTGCACACCACCCGGAGGCGGCTGCACCGCTGCCCAGACGGTGGGATCGCTCACGCGTGCCTGCGTGCCTTCGATCAGAAAAACCGATGAGCCGAAGAGCAGTCCGGCGAACGCGAGTGTCCAGGCGATGCGCATGCTGCCGCGCAAAATTGCAGCCCACGCGATACCGCCCCCACGCGACTGCGCCTCTTCTACGGACGTCTGAGCATGCCCGTCGTGTTCCGCCTGCGCTACGAAGTCGGCATCATCGGCGGTAGCTGCCGGGAAGATCCGCCCGAGTATCTGGCTCAATGCCAGGGTTCCGCCGAGCGAGAGCAGCGTCCACACCTGATAGTAGAACTTGAAGACGGTGTTCATCCGCTCCCAGTCAGAGTTATCGAGAAAGTCACGGACATAGATCACTTCGACGCCAAACGCGACCGCCAGCCCCAGCAGTATCAGAAGATATGTCAGCCGCTTGACGGCGGAATGCTTGACGTCGAGCGCGAGGTACACGCCAACGGCGAGGAACACCAGTAACAGCAGTTTGACGCTAACCACGAATGTAAACATCAGGACAATCACCGTCGCCAGCGCCAGCGCCACCAATCGCTGCCCGCGCGCGGTCGCATCGCCGTTCCCGAAAACGCGTTCGATCCGGTCGTGCAACTCGACGAAGAAGAAACTCGCGACGAGGAACAGCCACAGCCCAAAGAGCGTGACGAATTGCGCGGGATTTGTCGGCGCCGTAACTGGCCCGGTGCCGCTGACAAAGTTCTGGAAATTCGCGTGAAACGGCAGATAGAGCGCATAGGCTCCCGCGAATGTCAGCCCGGCGGCCAGGGCGAAGTTGCGTATCTTCGGCCAGGAGAGACCGCGCATGACGCTCCAGAATCCACCACTTCCGGCGGGCAGGAGCCGCAACGCAAGGACCAGTGCGACCAGCGCGCCGTACGTTGGCAGATCCCAGGTATTTGTGCACCAGGCCGCGCCAAGGGCCAGCGCCAGCACCGCCAATGTCGGCACTACCGACCGCCAGTTCGCGCCAAAGATATTCGCACCACGCAGCAGCGATCCGCACCCGGCGACGATCAGGATGACGATCGGCAGGTCGATCAGGTGAGCGTGGAGATCGGCGTAGAGGAAGCTCCAGTACGGAAATTCGTTGATCGTGTAGGGGATGACACGGCTGCTCGCCCAGTAGTCGAACGGCGCGGGCAACTGCCCGGCATGCATGGCGACGAAGTTGGCGAATGTCTGCGAGACGCCATTGAGGTTGCTGACAACCACTAGCGCCACGCC
>DAHUXT010000397.1 GCA_027307065.1 Ktedonobacteria bacterium | reverse complement strand
CCGTGGGCGCAGACCGGCGATATGCTCCGCATCCGGGTGGACTGGACTATCGCCAGCGAGCTGGCCTGGAATGGCATGGATCGCACATATTCGATGCTGGGTCGGCCCAAGATCGCCAACCCCGACCGCTTCTATCTCGCGCTGGATCACACCGTCGACCCAGTGACGCTCGCCAGCGACGCCCGCACGCTCAAGCTGGCGAATCTCTCGCGTGATTTTGCCCGTGAGAGCGGCATCAAGCATTTCTACGACGCCAACGTTACCATCATGCACACGCGTTTCTACCGCAATCTGGTGCAGCCGGGCGAGGTCGTCATTGGCGCGGACTCACATACCAGTTCGCATGGTGGCCTGGGGGCGTTCTCCATCGGTCTCGGCGGCGCGGATGTGACGGCGGCGATGGTGCTCGGCGAGACGTGGATCGAGGTGCCGGAGGCAATTGCGGTCGAATATGAGGGCACACCGGGATTTGGCATCGGCGGCAAAGACATCATTCTGCGGACGCTCGGCGCGTTGGGGCGCAACACCGTCGCGTTGGAGCGCAGCGTCGAGTTTCGCGGTTCGGCGGCGCGCCACTTTACCACCGACATGCGTTTCACCATCTGCAACATGACGGCAGAGTTCGGCGGCTTGAACGGCATTTTCGAGGCCGACGAGATCGTTGCGGACTGGCTGCAACACCGGCGGCGTGGCTATAACGACAGCGCGCTCTACTTCCGCGCCGACGACGATGCCCCTTACATTGCGACGTACCCCATCCAGCTCGATCAGCTTGCGCCGCAGATTGCCAAGCCGTTCTCGCCTGACAATGTCTTTGATGTGACCGAGGTAGTCGGACAGCAGCTCGATGGCGCGTTCATCGGCGCCTGCACCACTACCGAGGAGGAACTGGCGCTGGCGGGATTGGTGCTGGAGGCGGCGCTGGCCGATGGCCATACCCCCGATGAGACGCTCGCCGACCGCCGCATTGTGGTCCCAGGTGATCTGCTGATCGAGAAGAACCTGGAGCAGGCGGGCATCTGGGATATCTATCGCCGGGCCGGATTCACCGTCGACCCGCCGAACTGTTCGATGTGCCTGGGGATCGCCAGTCGCAAGGCGGGCAAGGGCGAGGTCTGGCTCAGCTCGCAGAACCGCAACTTCGAGAATCGCATGGGTGAGGGATCACTTGCATGGCTGGCCAGCGGCGCTACTGTTGCGGCAAGCGCGCTCGGCATGGCGGTGTCTGACCCACGGCCACTGCTGGCGAAGGTCGATCGCGACCGGCTGGCGAACATCCTCGGCCGCAAAACGAGCCGTATGCTGCCAGAGATCACCGTTGCCGAGCCGACGACGCAGGTCGAGGCCGTCGCCGCTGGCGCAACAGTGGCGCGCGCGGATAGCCAGGTGGTTCGCGGCCAGGTGCAGCGCTTTGGCGATTCGGTGGATACCGACGCGATCATTCCCGGTGAGTTCTGCCACCTGACCAAACTTGAGGAACTGGGCGACAAGGCGTTCTATTACGTCCGGCCAGAGTTCCGCGAGCGGGCGCGTGGCGGCGCGAACATCATTGTGGCGGGTGAAGGCTGGGGCAGCGGCTCCTCGCGCGAGATGGCTGTCTGGGCGCTCCAGGGTGTCGGCATTCAGGCGGTCATCGCTAGAAGCTACGCCTTTATCCACAAGCGCAATCTCGTCAATGAGGCGCTGCCGTACATGGTGGTCACCGATCCTGCCTTCTACGCGCTGGCTACCGAGGGCGCGGAGGTAGAGGTGGACCTGGCACGTGGCATCGTGCGCGATGTCGCCAGTGGCCGCGAGTTCCACGCCGAGACGCCCTCGCCGATGATTCAGGCGCTGACGGCCGAGGGTGGGCTGGTCGCGGCGGTACAGCGGCACGGCAAAGAGGTGTTCTCCGCGCTGACTGCGTAAATGTGGGGGGCAGCCAGACTTTCCCCCCTGCCTTCTGCCTCCGCCACGCTTACTGCGCTGGGGGAAGCGTGCCGCGATCTGTAGGGATCGTCAGCATGGTGGCGTTGCTGCCATCATCGACAACGGCCGCCGAGACTTCCTGTGGGTCGAAGAGCGTAGGAATGGCAAAGACGGCCGTTGCCGCGCGATTCTCATAGTTGGCAGCGAAGCTGATGAAGCTCCAGCAGTCCTCGCGCCAGCGGTCGGCGATGGCGCTCAGCGAGGGGGCCAGCCGCAGGAACACCGCCGTCGTGCGCAGCTTACGCTCGGTTGCGTCCCAGTCGATCGGGACTCCGGCGCAGGTGGGATTGATACGCAGCCGCGCCGCCCGGATGATCCGCCGCTCCAGCCGAACGCCTGTCCAGCCGAATTCGGGCGAGAGCAGCCAGAGCGCGAAGACCTCCACGAGGATGATCAGCAGCACCCACGGCGCCGCCACCAATCCCGCCGCCCAATATTCCCGCGCGTCCCAGCCGACGAGCGTCAGCGCGAACAGAGTAATGGCGCGCAGCAGCGAGCGGCGTGAGAGTGGGGTGGCGCGTCCGCCCATGCAGGCGCAGGGTTGCTCTGGGGCGATGCGCCAGGCAAGCGCCAGATAGCCGAGGAAGCCCAGCGTAAAGACCGTGGCCACGCGAAAGCCGAGCCCGTACCACGGCGACGCCAGCAGCAGGGCCGCGCCGAGCGGCACGAACAGGAACGAGGCGGCCAGCGGCACGGGGTGCCCGGCGCCCAGCCCAGGCCCGGCCCCGGCGAATTCCTGCCAGGCCGGGTAGGTCAGGTAGAACAGCCCGGCGCC
>DAHUXT010000396.1 GCA_027307065.1 Ktedonobacteria bacterium | reverse complement strand
AGTGCGGGTGGGTGATATCACGCAATATGACACCGCACGCCATTTGATGACGGTAGAAAAGGGCGTCTTCAAACCCAGGGTGCTGGTCGTGCCCTTTAGCGCGGTCGAGCGGGTTGAGCCAGACACCTTCACCGTCTATCTGAACCTGCCGCGCGATGTGGTCGTGAAGGAACACACGATGTTGTTCGCGGACGCCTAAAAATCCTCGGGGGGAACCCGTGCTTCTCGGCTGCCTTCTCGCCTCCGAAGTGGGGCTTCCCCTCGTTCGGGCTTGCGCAAGCAAGGAGCGCTGGCCCGACACGCAACCATCTCAAACGAGAGGATCATGTCTATGGACGATGAGAAGCGCTCCACCACAGGGTCTGCCAGCCGCGCTGGAGTGACGCAGGTTGCTCTGCGGGGCGTGAACAGTGCGCGCCCTATCGCGCCAGAAGCCAGGCAACAACCCCGAGCCGAGCGGTACGCACGTGGACAAAGTATGCGCGCATATGTGCCAAGGAGCGCGCACGCAGCGTGGGCGGAGAGCGCGATGCGACCTGATCCTGTCGCCTTATTGGAATCGCAAGCGGAGTCACGCGTGCCTGACCTGCTCCCTATCCGTTACGCCCGGATGCAGGCGTCTGTGTTCGCGTTTCTACGCGGCGCGGCCATTGTGATGGCGCATGATCTCTCCCAAACACCCACGACCGGGATTCTGACCCAGATTTGCGGCGACGCGCACCTTGCGAATTTCGGACTGTACGGCTCGCCTGAGCGCAACCTGGTGTTCGACATCAACGACTTTGATGAGACCTTGCCGGGTCCGTGGGAGTGGGATGTGAAGCGGCTTGCCGCCAGCTGCCACGTCGCCGGTCGACATAATGCATTTACCGAGACCGACTGTCGTGCGGCGGTGATTGCCGCAGTGGGATCGTACCGGAGACAAATGCTGGCTTTCGCCGCGATGCACGAACTCGATGTGTGGTATGCGCGTGTCACTGCCGATGACCTGTCGGCTCTCATCACATCTAAGCAAACCAAGAGGAAGGCGCAGGAGGCAATGGCCAAGACTAAGCAGCGTGACAACCTGCGCGCACTCTCCAAATTGACCGACGTTGTCGATGGCCACCGCATCATCGTCAACGATCCTCCGCTCGTTGTGCGGATTTCAGCAGCCGCGGAGACGGGACGTCTTAATAACCTCTTCGAACGATATCGACGAACGCTAGGCGGCGCACAGCGCCACATGTTGCAGCGATTCCACATCATGGATTTCGCGCGAAAGATCGTTGGGATAGGCAGTGTTGGCACACGCTGCTACATCCTCTTGCTGGCCGGAAGCGACGACAATGATGTCCTCTTCTTGCAAATCAAGGAAGCACTACCTTCTGTGCTGGAGGGGCATCTGCCTCGAAGCGTGTTCACCCACCAGGGTGAGCGTGTTGTCGACGGGCAGGAACTGATGCAGGCGACATCCGATCTCTTCTTGGGATGGCTACGTGACGACGATGGGCGAGACTACTACGTGCGGCAACTGCATGACATGAAGGGAACCATCAAAGTCGAATTATTGTCGCCAACTGAGTTAGCGCTGTGGGCCAGCGCCTGTGGTTGGGCGCTAGCACGTGCGCATGCGCGCGGGGGCCACGCAGTCGAGATCGCAGCCTATCTTGGCACGAACGAGACGTTCGACCGTGCCATCGCAGACTTTGCGCAGGCGTACTCAGATCAAACGGAGCGTGATTACCAGGCACTCTTATCTGCCATCGCAACTGGCCGCTTGGTGGTGGCTCAGGCAGACTAACCGCTGATTCATGTCTACCAATGGCACCACATTGCGTCAGCCATCAGGAGGGAAGCGTATGCCCACGGCGAACACGACGGCGACCCCGACTCGCACTGTCGCTCAGAAGGTCAAGGAGTCGCTGGTCGCGAGCGCTGGCAACATTGTCTTTGGCATGGAGGACGGCACAGTCTCGATTTTTGGCCTTGTGTTCGGCGTAGCAGCCAGCGCTGCCAACAGCCATGCGGTACTGCTGGCGGGCGCGACTGGGGCGGCAGCGGCTGCCGTCTCGATGATGGCCGGGACGTATCTGGACGTTTCGACGGCCAATGGCCGGGCGCAGGCGGAGCAGAATCGTCTCCGCGGCGAGATCACGCAGGACACCGCGCATGCGGCGCAGAGCGTCGAGACACGGCTCGCCGCTGCGGGGTTCACCTCAGTGGAGCGCACAGCGGTCCTGAGTGCCCTCAAGGCTCACCCCGCCACCTGGCTCCAGCTCGCGTCGGCAGTGGATCTGGGGGCAGGCGACGGGCAGCAACAGAGTCCGCTAGTGCAATCGCTGTGGATGTTCGGTGCCGATCTGCTGGCAGCGGCTATTCCGGTCATTCCCTTCGCGTTGTTGCCACTCGCGTCTGCGAGACTGTTCTCCGTGATCGTCACGCTGTGCCTGCTGATCGTGCTTGGCATTGGCCGGGCACGGGTCGCTCAGGCCAGATTGTTCCCGACGATCGTGCAGACCGTGGCCATCGCCACTGCCGCGGCGGCGGCGGGCCTCCTGGTTGGCAGACTCGTCACAGGCTGAAGTCGCGAGGTCGCGGGTGGGTGTTACTGGAGCGATGTGCTCGCCTGGGTCATTGACCAATTCCATGGAAATAAAACCATATCTACGTCGCGTGTCAGCTGACTGATGTAATGAGAGCGGAATCGTTGCCATAGATGGCTACCGATGTGAGGTGCATGTTATGACTGGGCAATTATGGGCAGTGCTGATGGCGGCCTTCCTGGCGTCAGCCGTCGAGTTCGTCGAGGCATTCACCATCGTAC
>DAHUXT010000395.1 GCA_027307065.1 Ktedonobacteria bacterium | reverse complement strand
AGCTACAACAGGCTGGCGCGCTGGTAGATGTCGTGCTGACCGAGCACGCCACGGCGTTCGTGCAGCCGCTCACGTTCTCATCGCTCAGTCACCGGCCCGTCTACACGAACCTGTGGGAGGCGAGCGGACAAGCCGCAGCCCAGCATATCGCGCTGGGGCAACAGGCTGATATTCTTGTCGTCGCGCCTGCCACCGCCAATACCATCGCTCGTCTCGCGCTTGGCATCGCCGACGACATGCTCACCACGCTAGCGCTGACGACAACCGCTCCGCTGCTGATCGTGCCCGCGATGGAACATCACATGTATTACCACCCGGCAACGCAGGCCAACCTGCGCACCCTGGAGCAGCGAGGGGCAACCATTCTACCTCCGGAAGAAGGTCATCTCGCGTCGGGCGCGGTCGGCATGGGGCGCTTTCCAGAGACGCCGACAATCCTCGCCGCTATTCGCCAACTGCTAGAACGCTCGCATGATCTTGCAGGCAGACGCATTGTCGTCACCGCTGGCGGAACGCGCGAGCCGATTGACCCTGTGCGGTACATCGGCAATCGCTCGAGCGGACTAATGGGCTTTGCGCTCGCCGATGCCGCCCGCGCTCGCGGCGCGGACGTGACACTCATCGCTGGCGCGTTCACGGCTACGCCGCCCTGCGGAATCCCGCTGACGCAGGTGGAATCCACCCGCGAGCTCCTTGACGCGGTGCTGACTGCCAGCGCGGGCGCGGATGCGCTGATCATGGCGGCAGCGGTGGCAGACTATACGTTGGCAAAGCCCGCTACGCAGAAGATCAAGAAAGGCTCCACGGCGGAGAATCCCGATGGTTCGCTGACGCTGCATTTGGTCCCAAATCCAGATATCTTGAAAGAACTGGCACAACTGCCCACAATGAAGGCGCTCGTGCGCGTGGGATTTGCCGCTGAGACAGAGCATCTGGCCGCAAATGCCGCCAAGAAGCTCGCCGCGAAAGACCTGGACATACTCGTAGCCAACGACGTGAGCCGCACCGACATCGGTTTCCAGGCGCCAGACAACGAGGTGACGATCTACTATCGCGGCGGGCGTGCCGAGGCGCTTCCGTTGCAGTCAAAACGCGCCGTGGCCGACGCCATCCTCAGCCGCGTTATCCCGCTGTTGCGTCCTTCAACCGCCCGCTCCAATGAGTCTCGCGGGTGATATCTAGCTGGGCCGCAAGGAAGGCATCGTGAAGCGGTCCCGCTTCCATTGTCGCCCCGTGCCTACAGTGCTACACTGCCAGTGTTTGTCGGCGAATGACAGAGTATGCGTGGCTGCGAATGTTGACGGCTATTCACAACCCTGGAGGAGAGCGATGCAGGAGACGCCAAGGCTGGAGCGTGGTCGGCGTCACTTGCTCGTTGCGTTTGCCGCGCTTCGGCCGTCGTCCTCAAACGCTTCCTCAAACGCTTCCTCAAACGCTGTTGCCGCCGATGACCATGCAGGCGAGATGCGCGCAGCCGCGGTCTCTGCGCGGGCCTGGAACTGGTTGGCGCGGCGAGATCTCTCGTTCTGGGCGTTGCTGACGGTGACGCTGGTCGCGCTACTCTTGCGACTGTATGGTATCAACTGGGACGCCAACAATCATCTGCACCCCGACGAGCGCGAGATCGTCTTCAAGGCAATGTGTCTCTCGCTCCCCGGCACGCCCAGAATCGGCAACTGCGACCCCGTCTATACAGGCCCAGGCTGGCTCTTCTCACCGGATTCTCCGCTTAACCCGCATTTTTTCGCCTATGGCTCGTTCCCGCTCTACCTGCTCGCGGCGGTGGCGCATTTCCTGGCATGGCTGACACACCTCTCCGGTGGCCGCTTTCTGCCGCCCGACGGCGGAACCTGGGACGATTTCAACCACTTCACGCTGGTTGGGCGCGCCCTCTCCGCGATCTTCGACGCGAGCACCGTGCTCGTGGCCGGCCTGCTTACCCGGCGTCTGGCGGGACGTTGGGCCGGCTTGCTTGGGGCGGCGTTGGTCGCAACAATCCCCTTCGAGGTGCAGGTCGCGCATTTCTACGCCGTCGATACCGTCATGCTCTTCTTCGTGATGCTCACGCTCTACGCCTGTGTGCTGCTCGTCCAATCGGTTGGCGCACCCGCACGGGATGATCGTGCTGTCGCGGGGCAGTGGTGGGCGTGGCGGCTTGGCGTGCTCGTGGGCGTGGCTTTTGCGCTGGCGGTCGCGACGAAAGTCAGCGCGCTGCCATTGGCGGCGCCCATCGTGGTCGCGCTGGCTCTCTGCTGGCGGCGACGTGGAACCGAGGTGGCGCTACTGGCATTGCTGGGGGTGGTCACTGCGGGTCTTGTCGCCTTTACCGTGACCAGTCCCTACACCTTCCTCGATTGGAAGGAATTCCACCAGCAGGTCACCGAGCAGACGATGCTCTCGCAGGGCCAGCTCGACTACCCCTACGTGCGGCAGTTTGCCGATGCAACCAACTATATCTATCCGCTGCGGCAGATGCTGCTCTACGATATGGGTCTACCCCTCGGACTGCTTGGCCTCGCGGGATTCGCCTGGGCGGTTAGCCGAGTCTGGCGCTCGCTGAACACCGAGTGGCTGATTCTGGTAACGTGGCTTGCGATCTATTTCGGTATCGTCGGCGGCGCGTATATGAAGTTCAGCCGCTATATGCTGCCGGTGTTTGCCGGGCTGGCGGTCTGCGGCGCGGCGGGGCTGGCCGCATTGTACACGCAGAGCGCCTTCGAGGTGGTCTCGGGGCGCGGAGAGGGCTACCTGGACTCGCTGGCGGGGCTGGTGTTCTTTTTGCTCTGCGGGCGGGTGTTTCAGCAGAAGACGCACG
>DAHUXT010000394.1 GCA_027307065.1 Ktedonobacteria bacterium | reverse complement strand
GACCCACTCGCCCTCGGCCCAGTCCTGATCGGCGTAGCCGGCCTCTTCCTCGGCCAGCTGGGTCTCGCTCTTGATGTCGATGCGCCAGCCGGTCAGCCGGGCGGCCAGCCGCGCATTCTGCCCACGGTTGCCAATGGCCAGCGAGAGTTGCCGCTCCGGCACAGTCACCAGCGCGGTATGGTCCGATTCACGCAGCTCCACCGAGATCGGCTTCACCGGGCTGAGCGCGTTCGCCACGAAATGCGCCGCGTCCGGATCCCACAGAATGATGTCGATCTTCTCGCCATTCAACTCGTTGATGACGTTATTGATGCGGGTACCGCGCACGCCGACGCAGGCGCCGATGGGATCGATGCCGTCCTGGCGCGCCCAGACCGCCACCTTTGAGCGGCTACCCGGCTCACGGGCAATCGCCTTGATCTCTACCTGGCCATCATAGATTTCGGGCACTTCGAGCTCGAACAGCCGCTTGATGATATTCCGATGGGTACGCGACGCCAGCGCCTGCACGCCACGTCCGCCGCCACGCTTCAGGTCGTAGAGGTAGACGCGCACCCGCTGGCCAATGCGCATACGCTCGCCGGGAAGCTGCTCCTTGGCTTCGAGCAGCCCCTCGATTTTGTTGAGATCCAGAATATACGCGCCGCTATCGTCGCGCCGCAGTACCGTGCCGATCACCAGATCGTCAAGCTGGTCCTTATATGACTCGAACAGAAACTCTTGCTCGGCTTCGCGGATACGCTGCAAAATAATCTGCTTGGCCGCCTGTGCCGGAATCTTAGTGAAGATTTCGGGAGACTCGACATCGATTTGCTGGCCTAGCGCGGCGTGCGGATCGATCTGTTGCGCCTCGGCGAGCGATACTTCGTGTATTGGCTCGTGCACCTGCGCGACGACCCGCTTCGATGCCCAAATCTTGACATCACCGCTGGCTTCGACCTCGATGCGAATATTGTCGCCACTCCCGGTGCTCTTCCGGTATGCCGCCAACAGCGCATTCGCGACCGCGGCCATTACCTTGTCCTGCGGGAGTCCCTTTTCATGAATCAGCTGGGCGATTGCTGCCTGGAATTCCGTTCGCATGGTTTCCCCCTTCCAACGCGCTCGTCACATGCTCGCAAGGCTGCTATCTGGCATAAAACACGACGAAGGCGTGAGATCATCCCACGCCTCCCCGACCTATTGCCGGACGCTACCCCGCACTACGCGGCGCGCTCCGAGTTGTTCGCCCAGCAAATCGCTTACATAAGACAAAAAGTGGGACGAATAACCCACTTTTCTCTACACGCAATATTTCCGGGCATGTCTCGGCTCACCCGCAGTATATCACCTGATGAGCCTGTGTAGCAAGGCGCGAAATGGATGGCTGCCCGTTTGCTCTCTACTCTGTTTGACGCTTGTTTGGAGACGCACGTATAATGCCTGGGGTAAGATGTATTCTGGATTTATGGCGCACGTGATGGGTACGAGCTTGTACCTCTGGCTCGTGCGGAGATAGCAGACGACCGCGAGGCGTAACGACGCAAAGGAGCGCACGATATGTCGGTCCAAATGGCTTCTGAAGAGAAGATGCTCGTCGAAATGGTGCGCGATCTGGCGCGGGAAAAGGTCGCGCCGCGCGCCGCGGAGATTGACGCCACGGGTGAGTTTCCGTGGGACATGAAAGAACTGCTCGCGCAACAGGATATCTTCGCGATGCCATTCCCCGAAGAGTATGGTGGACTGGGCTCGAGTGAGCTGAGCATTCTGATGGTCATCGAGGAACTGGCCAAGGCCTGCGCCACCACGTCACTATTGCTTTGCGTGCAGCAGCTCGGCTCGCTGCCGATTCTGCTGGCAGGCACGGATGAGCAGAAAAAGCGATTCATTCCGCGGCTGGCGACGGGTGAGTGGCTGGCCGCATTCGCCCTGACCGAACCCGGCTCTGGCTCTGACGCGGGCGCAATGCTCACGCGCGCTGAGAAACGCGGCGATACCTATGTGTTGAACGGCATGAAGCACTTCATCACCAACGCGGGCGTCGCGCACATCAATACTGTCTTCGCCGTCACGGGCGATAAAGGCACGCGCAGCATCAGCGCGTTTGTCGTCGAAGGCGACCGGCCAGGCTTCCATATGGGCAAGGTCGAGCATAAAATGGGCATTCGCGGCTCGCAGACCGGCGAGTTGGTCTTCGAGGACTGCGAGATTCCCGCCGATAATCTGCTGGGCAAGGATGGCGAAGGATTTAAGCTCGCGCTGGCAACGTTGGATCGCACGCGGCCGGGCATCGCGGCGCAGGCGCTCGGCATCGCCCAGGGCGCGCTCGACTACGCGACCGGCTACGTCAAGGAGCGCAAGCAGTTCGGCAAGCACATCGCCGAGTTCCAGGGCCTGCAGTTCATGCTCGCCGACATGGCGATGAAGATCGAGGCGGCCCGCCTGATGGTGTACTCCGCCGCCTCCCGCGCCGAGCGCGGCGAGCCCGCCCTCGGGTTCATCTCGTCGGCGTCGAAGTGCTTCGCCTCCGACGTCGCCATGGAGGTCACCACCGACGCGGTGCAGCTGCTCGGCGGCGCCGGCTACACGAACGACTTCCCGGTGGAGCGCATGATGCGGGACGCCAAGATCACCCAGATCTACGAGGGCACCAACCAGATCCAGCGCGTGGTCATGGCCCGGCAGCTCCTCAAGGACTGACATTTCTGCGTTTGGGCCTGCTCTCCGCTTGATTGTGGGTCAAAGCGGGGGAAAGACAGCGGCAGCGCCCGTTCTGGCACCGCAAAATAGGACAAAGTACCCCTGGTTACATCGCAATGGCATCTTCGTGGGTCAAAAG
>DAHUXT010000393.1 GCA_027307065.1 Ktedonobacteria bacterium | reverse complement strand
CTCCCACTGGATGCAATGCCAGCGCGCGGAATCCTTGCTCACGGACATTCCACGCCACCTCGACGCACGCCCGTATGACGCGAGTTATCATCAACGCCGCAAGCAGCATGAGCGGCAGCAGAATGTGGATCGAGAGCCACGGCATTTTCTCGCCTGCCCAGGAATAGAGCACCATCGAGACCAGGAACCACCACACCAGGAACATACGGAAATAGCTCGGGCGGAAGATCGAATATACAGCCCCTGCCAGCCCAAAGACGACGGCAAGTTGCTCATAAAGCGGCAAGAGCAGCATATAGTAGTAGACCGGCTGGCCGCCGCGGGCGACTTGCTGCTGCTGAATCCAGTAGTAGAGCCCCTGCCAGACGCCGCGGCCAATGCCAAGCTGGAAGCCCTGGCCCCACGTCAAGTTGCCCGTTGGACCCGGCGGCAAGACCCAGTAGAGCGCGGCGAACAGGATCCATCCGGCGACGCATCCCACGAACCAGTGCACCCAACTGATGCTGAGCAGCATGTGCAGAAACGGCTTCTCGTCGGGATCAATGCGCTCACGCAATGCCGCGATGCGTTCCCCCGGCGCGGTAAGAATAGCTGTCAATGTGCTGCGGGGCGCTGGCTCAAAGTCTTCGTCGTCACTGTCATCAAACATGTCGGCATTGCGAGCCTGGGTATCGTCACGTGAGATTTGCCAGAGGAGCACGCCAATGACGACAATAGCCACGATGATGCTCAGATAAAGCAGCACGACGACCGTGTTGTTTTCGAGTTGAACAACCTGCACATCGGTCCGTGAGGTGTGCGCGGCGATGTAGGTGCTCAGGCTGTTGAGCAGGTGCAGACCAAAATATGCCAGCACGCCACCTAGGCCACCAGCCACGAGCAGCAGCCCCGCACGGCTGAAGAAGAGCCGCTCGCGTTGTGATAATTCACGTGGCAGGCGACGCGCGATGTTGTGGGCGAGTTCCCACAGCACCAGAATCGCCAGGAAAGACAGAAAGACAAGCAGGGTGAGATAGATGCCCTCAAACGTGGCATAGGCAAAGACCGCCGCCACGAACAGTCCGACCATCCAGCGGATGGTGCGCTTGTGGGCGTACTGCACGGCGCAGACGACCATCGCGAACATGAAGAAGTTGAAGTAGATGTCTTCACGCAGGAATCGCGAGAAGTAGACAAACGCGGGCGAGACGGCCAATAGCAGTGCGGCGATCAGCGCTCCTATGCGGCCAAGATCGCGCCGCAGTCCCACGGGCAGCGCGACGATGCCGATGCCGAAGACGGCAGGCAAGATGCGCGCGGTGGCATCGTTGATCCACGGATGACCCGAAGGGCCGCCAACGCCAAAGAGCGATTCGGCCATCATGATAAGCCTGAAGACGATGCCTTCGGCGTGGAACTGGAACGGGCCATGCAGCAGCGGATCATACATGTAGCCAGGCGGATATCGGGCGAACATCAGCGAGAAGTAGGCGTGCTCGCTCTCGTCGTGGTGCAGCGGCTTGGCGCCCAGGTTCCAGAAGCGCAGGACAGTAGCCAGGAGCAGCACAGCAATCCAGAGCCACTGCTCGATAGACATGTGGCGGACGGAGTCCCACATGCGAGTTAGCCGAAATTGGAATCGTTTGCCGAGTGGCGTGCGGTCATAGATCGGCGAGACAACAGGCAAGACATCTTCGCGGGCCGCTTCCTCCGTGGGGGCAGGGATGTCTGTGCTTTCGAGTGACAACGCGGCATCGCTGCTTCCCAAGCCCAATTCGGACGCCATGTGCGCGCCCAAGTCGCGCTTCGCCGAGACGAGACGCCGCCGAGCGCTACTGCTATGCCTGGTGTCCTGTGAATCCATGCCCCGCTCCTGACTATGGAACCGCGTAGATCGTTACATCCGCTGATCGATAGACCACGCGGAGAAATGTCGCGAATCGTCCCAGATTGGCGGACGGATACAGTTGATGTTCCGCAGTGCCAACATAGACATAGTGCACCGAGTATTGACGAAGCAGTGACATCACCTGCTGCTGGCTCGTATTGGTATAGATCTGATCTACTGCCTTCTGTCGCTGGTCTATCTCTGCGCCGCGCCCCGGCTGTTGCAACCACATGAAGCGCCATTGCACCTCGTGGCCGCCCCATCCCATGATGGTAGGCAGCCCGGTGAATGCCGAGACGCGTCCATAGTGGGTGTACTCCTTGTAGGAGGCGCCCTCGACAATCACCGGATCGCCTGCGACGTGCGCATTGAGCCACGCTATCGCCTGGGCGTCGCCCTGGTTCACGGAATCGGTATCCATGTACGCGGTGCCGTCGAGCGTGCGTTCCAGTGTGAAATTGTTGGTGCGCGCAGCCGTCGCCAGCACCGGATAGATCGCCGCCGCGCCAATTAGCGCGAAACAAACGATTATCCAGAAAACGATACCACTCGCTGAGAGCAGGCGCAATGCGTCTGGCCCAGTCCGTGTACCTCCGTTTGTGAGAGACGCTTTCCGACTGTCACGGGTTCCCTCAGGCGCCATATCGTCCGGAGGCACTACCGCCCTGAGTTTTCCATCCATTGGAAAAGCGGCCAATGCGTCCGCATTACCCTGGAACAGAAACGCGCCCGACGCTTTGACGACGTCGACTGGGCGAGTCTCGCCGTGTGTAATCTCGCGCACGACCTCGCTGAGCGTATGAAACGCACCCGCCAGCAGCCAGAGCAGCGCGGGTCCTGTCACGATGCCGAGCAGCAGCCAGGCCTGGTAATAGAGCTTGAAGACCGTGTTCATGCGAAAGGCCGCACCAAGCGTGCCCTGGTCGCCACCGAAGATATCGCGTAGGAAGACCAACTCGCACACAG
>DAHUXT010000392.1 GCA_027307065.1 Ktedonobacteria bacterium | reverse complement strand
ATGCCGGCGCGGAAAATCACCTCGCTCATCTGGAGCAGGCTTCCGCGAGCGAAGACCTGCAGGTGGAGGCTGGCGTCCGAGCTTCCCGAAGGCGCAGCAGTCCCCTTGCTATCGTTCTCACACTGGCGGTGCTTGCGCTGATAGCCGCCTTTATCATCTACCGCATCCTGGCGCACTAGCGCAGACCAGCGAGCCTGGGCCAGCCGCCAACTCGACCAGGGTCACGATGGCCGCATGCACCGCACTCCTACTGCCGGAGATGTGCTCTGGCGGCATGCGCTAGAATCTATGGGGTATGCGGCGGTTCGTTGTCCGTGGTCAACGGGGAGACTGAGGCAATGCGCGAGGGCAGTGGTGAGACGTCGGTAGCAGTAGCACCTGATGCCGCCTTCGCGTATCTGGCCGACCCTCGCCATACACAAGAGTGGTTCGCGGGCGCGACGCTCGCCGAACAGCCCACCGGCGAGCCGCGTGCTGGGATGGCGTGGCGCTTCGTGCTGGTGCGCAGCGATAACCGGGTCGTTCCTGTGCACATGGCGGTTTACGATCCGCCATCTCGTTTTAGCTGGCGCACGACGCTCCCGTGGCCACGCACCAATCTGGAATGGGAGATGCGCTGCGACCCGGAGCAACCTCTCCCCGGCCTGTCGGACACCCCTCCCCGAGCCGGGGAGGGGCAGAGCGCGGCGCATACACGCCTACGCATGACGATTCGCATCGCCCCAGGTCCCGTCGGCTGGCTGGCGCTCTGGGTCTCGCCGCGCGCGTATCGGCCCAACCCGGCGCTCCAGGCGCAACGTGCCGTCGAGCGCGCTCGTGACGCACTGATCGAGCAGACTAGCGAGCAGACGATGGATGGCCCACCTGCTCGCAAGCCATCGGCGAAACGCGGACGGCAGCGGGGGTAACTTTCACGTGTTTGGCAGAACGTTGAGTTCTGGTCATCGATTGGAAATTGAATGCAACACGGTCCGGCGACAACTCTCGTGTATATGCCCTCAAGAGCACGGATGGCGTGGTGTTTTATTGGCTATATCGCTCTCCTGGTATTCGTAGCGCTTGGCATGACGTACTGGCTCAGTCGTCCCGGATCAAACAATCAACCGATGCGCGCGATCGTGTTGATTGTCGTCGGGCTCGCGGGGCTGATTATGTCGTTGTTCTGTGGGGCACTGGCATACCGGATAGTGTGGTACTTTCCGTCAATCATCGTAAACAAGGATGGCATCATTGATAACGCATCGCTGATTTACAGAGGGACTGGATTCATCTCCTGGAAAGAAATAGCAGCTATCACTGTGCGATATCCTAACCCAATCGCGTACCCGCCCAATAGAATATTCCGCCGTCAGGTCCTGGCAATAACTCCTGCGAAACTCGCGTTTCGAAGCACATCGTCTTTGTCGGTTCGCCTACAACAGATTTGCGTTCGCGCAGCGGTTGGGACGCCGGTATGGTACACAGGTATTCCGCGATTCATGCTGCCCGACGATGCCGTCGCGGTCTGCCAGGAGATAGGCGATACCTATGAACGGTGGTATCGCCATAAGAACCATCCTGTCCGATTTATGTGACACGGCGTCTGCTATTTTGGCCAGTCGCGGGTCGCCTCGTTCAGGCGGGCCAGCACTTCGCTCCACGGGATGCGTGTAGGGGCGCCGTCGCGGAAGACGACATTGCCGCCGACGATCACCTCGCCGAGCGCGTGCGGCGTCATCGCGTAGACGATGTTCTTCTCGTAACTGATGGGCGGCTGGAGCGAGGGGTCGTCCATATCCAGCAGCACGAAGTCGGCGTACTGGCCGGCCGCGATCGTCCCGGCGGGAATCTCCAGAGTAGCGGCGCTGCCAGCGGTGCCCATGGCGAACGCTGATTCTGCGGGAACGACCTCCGATGAGAGATGCGTCACCTTCTGCAGCAACGCGCACATCCGCATCTCATCGAAGACCGAGACGCGATTGTTCGAGCAGCCGCCATCGCTGCCCAGTCCCAGCCGAATGCCCGCCTGCTGCATAGCCACGATGCGGGTGACGCCGTCGCCCAGAAACATGTTGCTCGCGGGATTGTAGACCAGCCGCATATCACGCTCGGCCATCAGGGCGATATCGTCATCCTCCAGCCAGCAGCCGTGGATGATCGTCATCCGCTCCAGCGCCAGCCCGAGCGATTCCAGCCAGCGAATGGGCGTCTTGCCGTACTTTTCGCGGATTGTGTCGCGTTCGTAACGGCCCTCGGCGACGTGGATATGAAAGCGCGTGCCCAGCTCGGCGGCCAGCGCCGACCCTGCCTGAATCATCTCCGGGCTGGCTCCATGCGGCGAGTGCGGCGCGGGACAGATGTGCACGTCGTCGCGTCCCTGGAATTCCTGCCAGAGTTCACGAGTGCGCGTCACCGCATCGGCGATCGACTCCTGGTACTCACGCGGCGCGCCGTCCCAGTCATACATCGTGCGCGCCAGCAGCAGACGGATGCCAAGGTCGTTGGCGGCGCGGATGACGGCGCGATCGTTGGCGTTGCCATCACGGTGGATGTAGAAGAAGTCGCAGACAGTGGTGACACCCGCCCGCAGCATCTCGGCGAAGGCAAAGAGCGCCCCGGCATAGACGGTCTGCTCATCCATATAGGGCGTGTAGCCGTAGAGCGCGCGGTCACGCCAGGTGAAGAAGTTACAGTCGTCGGCAATGCCGCGCAACATTGACTGGAACGAGTGATTGTGCGCGTTGATCGTGCCGGGCAGCAGCAGGCGGCGCGGGAAGCGCTCCACGGGCAGGTCCGCCGCCAGCGCGCCCACCGGCGCGACCTGCTCGATGCGCCCGCCGCTGACGACGACCGCCAGATC
>DAHUXT010000391.1 GCA_027307065.1 Ktedonobacteria bacterium | reverse complement strand
GCGATGCGCTGTAGCATTGATAGCTCTCCACGGGTCATGAGATGGCGCCAGGCGCGATCGCCATCCACTCCACGACGAGTCGACGCCGAAGCATTTTCGCTTCTGATGAGCGGTCCGCGTTGTAGTTCGCCCCAATGCTAGAGTAAGCCGTCAAAAGCGTTCAAATTTACGAGCGCGAAACGATGCCATTCATGTGTCTGCGCGCTGCGGTCTCCTTGGCGCAGCCGCATTTCACTGGCGAGCAGGTATGCCGCCCAGGTGGCGCGGATCAACGTGCCAAGCAGCGCGATATGGTGCGCGGGTAGGCTAGCTTCGTTGATGTAGGCTGCCAGAACGTCGCCAATGAGTGTCCTTGCGTGGTCAACTTCACTGGATTCCAGACAGAAGAGCGCCAGAAAGACACCTAGGTCGACAACAGGATAGCTGTAGTCCATGCAGCCGAAATCGAGCACGCACAACCTGCCAGAGTCATTCTTGAGCACGTGCTTGCGTTGCAGGTCGCCGTGAATCACGCTGCGGCGCGCATTCCCGAAGTTGATATCGCCGACAGCATCTGCGAGTGGGGCAACGAGCCGAGCCGTTTCGGCGCATATATTCTGCCGCGCGCGCTGAAACTCGTGTGGAAGATTGAGTGTGCCCCAGGCGTCATAATTGGGTGTGATGATCAGCGGCAGACGATGCAGCGCCGCGAGCAACCGCACGACAGCGAGTAGATCGCCTCGTTGTGGTCGGTGACGCGTGAAGTCGTGGCCTGTAAAGAACTCGGTGACGCAAGCGTATGTGTTCTGGCTGTGGCCTGGTATGCGGTAGAGCGTCTCGCCATCCACCGCGAGCACGCGGGGCACGGGCTGACCGGCGCGGTAGAGGGCAAGCTGCACGTGCGCATGATCTTGAATGGCGGCGAGGCTCTTGGCTCTGTTGAAGAGTTTGACGATGTAGCGCCCAGCGTCGCAGTCGAGCAGCACATTCAGGTCGTCATAGCCGGTGCGTATGAGACGCGTCGCGCGCACTCGACCAAGCCGGTAATGGCTGGCGATATCTCGTATCACTGTCGCTATCGGCTCTTGGATGTCTACCCTGCTCAGCAGCTGCTGCCGTGCCTGGCGCATGATCTTCCTTGTCTCATTCCAGCGTCGCGGTCTCCACGATCCTGCCGACGTACCTGCGGAACTGGAGAGTTCTTCGGTTCGTATGCCTTCGGATGGAGTCTAGCAGGAGCGATGCGATCGCACAAGTTTCTTTCGCGGTTTATTGTGTCCTAGTCAAGTAGGAGCACCGCTGTGCAGCCGAAGCCAAAGTTTTGGAGCCCAGAAAATGGGACGGCTTTTCAGGACACCAGCGTCGTGAGCGCGTATGAGGCTCGTCCCCCGTACCCAGATGCGGTGTTCGACATCCTCGCGAGCCTTCTCGTGGATGAACCGAACAAGTTATTGGACGTTGGCTGCGGCACCGGCTTCGTTGCCCGGCGCATGGTTGGGCGTGTCGCGCGCATCGATGCCGTCGACATTTCGCGGAAGATGATCGACCACGGAAAACTGCTGCCGAATGGCGATGCGGCGTCGCTGCGATGGATTGTCGGCTCGGCTGAGTCGGCCCCACTGGACCCACCGTACGCTCTGATCACTGCCGGCGATAGCCTGCACTGGATGGCGTGGACGGTGGCGTTGCCGCGTTTCGCCACACTACTGACGTCTAACGGATACCTTGCGATTCTTGGCGTTGGCCAGTTGCCAACGGATTGGGACGATGACCTGCTTCCTCTCCTCAGGCGTTTCTCCACGATACAGAATTACCACTCGCTCAACCTCGTGGCCGAGCTTGAATCGCGCGGGCTCTTCCAGGTAGCCGGACGGCAAACGACTGCGCCAGTTCCTTTCACACAGCCGCTCGACGCCTATATTGAGTCCTTCCACGGGCGGGCGTCATTCTCGCGCGAACGCATGAACCCGCACGATAGCGATGCATTCGACGATACAGTGCGGGCGCTGGTGAGCGGATACTCGCCGCGAGATGTCACGTTGCAGGTGGTGACAGAAGTAGTCTGGGGCAAGCCACTGGCGCAGGCACAGCCAGACTGAGCGTGCGCACCTGAGGCGGGCCGACATTAAAAGCCGAGGTGGCGCTCTTTCATGCTGATGTAGCAGTTGTGGCCGACGACGATGTGGTCGAGCAGCTCAATATCCAGCAGTTCACCCGCTTTGCGCAGTTGCTCGGTGGTGCGCACGTCTTCGGGCGAGGGAGCGGGATCACCAGACGGGTGATTGTGGACGACGACGATGGCCGGACAGGTGCGACTGATGGCGGGTTTGAAGACCTCGGCCACGCGCACGACGCTGCTGTTGACGGTTCCCTGGTACACCACCTGTTGGGCCACCACGTAGTTCTTGGTGTCGAGACACAATACACGCAGTTGCTCCTGCGCCTGATAGCCCATGGCGCCCATCACCAGGTTTGCGACATCGCCCGGACTGGTGATCTGAGGTCGCCGGTCTGGCGTCAAGATGCTGAGGCGATGCCCTAGCTCTAGCGCCGCCTTGAGCTGAGTTGCCTTCGCTTCACCCATGCCGCGTTCAGAGGCGATCACAGCCGTGTCTGCCTGCAAGAGTCCGCCGAGTCCGCCATAAACGTCTAATAGGCGTCTGGACAGTTCGATGACGTTCTCACCCTGGGTTCCGACGCGCAGAATGATCGCCAGCAACTCTTCGTTTTTCAACGACGCCGCGCCGAGCTTCATCAGACGCTCACGTGGGCGGTCGTCGCTGGGCATTTCGCGCACAGTCGCATGATATTGCACTTCGGCACGGGCAACGCTCATTCAGGGCTCCTCTGCTGCAGTGGAGGGA
>DAHUXT010000390.1 GCA_027307065.1 Ktedonobacteria bacterium | reverse complement strand
TTGACGGAGCCAGGCGCGTATGCGGTTCGTCATGAGGCGAGCGCCCATGAAGCGGTGCAACTGGCGGGTGAGCCATCGCCCGTGGCGGGCGTGTATTTCGTGCACGCATCTACCCTCGGCTTGAACGTCGAGTTTGCGCGGCTCGCAACTGATATTGGGCGACGCCGACGCCTGGGTCGCCTGAATTACGCGGCATCGGCAATCGAGGCGATGACACACTTTCATCCTGTCGATGTGCGGCTTCGCCTCTTTGGAATGGAGGGAGTCGACGATGAGACGGTTATCGAGAGCCACGCGATGCAGGTGAGCATCGTCAACACGTCCGTCTTTGGGGGAAGGATGGGTGTGCGGCTGCCAGATGTCCGTTTGCACGATCGCCAACTCGACTTTATGCTCGTCGAGGCCGCCGATGCCAGGAGGCTTCGTCAGACGATCCAGCGGTTGCTTGCGTCGCCCAACGCCGCCGAAGAACGGCCAGAGGAGCCCGATCAGCCAGGCCACCAGGGAGAGCCTGCGCATTTGCCGGGCGTGCGGCGATTTCGGGCGCGTGCGGCTATCATCGAGACACCTGAGCCCGTCGATGTGACACTGGATGGTGAGATTCGTACCCACACGCCAGTATTAGTACGTGTAGCACCGCAGTCGCTTCGCGTGCTGGTGACTCCTCAGGCGAAGCGTCTGCTGGCGCACGACGGGCTAACTGATGATGTCAATGATATCGGAGATGTCGATGCTGCGCCGAGTGGCCAGTAAAAGCGGCGATAGATAATCGAACAATGAAAAGAGCAGGCGTATAATGCCCCCACGCGATTCCTCCCGTCGCCCCGCTGGTTCACTCAAAACCGGCGCGCATCCGCCACCGTCCCGCGAGACACACCCTGGCGACTCAACCGGCGGCACATCCGCCACCGTCGCGGAATTTCTGACAACCCAGCCGTTCGCGCTCGATCCATTTCAGATCGAGGCGACGGAACATCTGGCGGCGGGCCGTTCAGTGCTGGTGGCCGCGCCTACTGGGACCGGCAAAACGATCGTGGCGGAATTTGCCATCTGGCAGGCACGCCGCGCCGGGCAGCGCGCCATCTATACCGCGCCTATCAAGGCGCTCTCGAATCAGAAGTTCCGCGATCTGCGGCAGCGGCATGGCGTTCGCGAGGTCGGCCTGCTGACGGGCGATATCGTCGAGAATCCCGCCGCACCGATCGTCGTGATGACCACCGAGATCTACCGCAACATGCTGCTCGAAGGCGCGCGCGCCGCGCGTATGACGGTTGCCGACGAGGCTGATGCGCTACTCGGCCCGGTACGTGCCCGTGGCCGTCGTGCGCAAGACGACACGCTGCAGGCGTCGGATGTGGCCGAAATGGCCCGGCGCGCGGCAATCGACGAAGAGCTTTCGGGCGTCGGCTGTGTCATTTTCGATGAATTGCACTTCCTCGGCGACCCGGAGCGCGGTCCCGTCTGGGAGGAAGCCATCATCCACTCGCCCGCGCATGTGCTCTTCGCCGGACTCTCTGCCACGGTAAGCAACGCCGACGAGCTTCGCCGCTGGATCGAGGCGGTGCACGGGCCAATGGCGCTGGTCTTCCACGATGAGCGCGCTGTGCCGTTGGAGCACTTCTTCTACTTCGAGAACAAACTGCGGTTGGTGCAGAATCCCGAGGGGCGGCGGGTCGAGCGGTTCCCCGGCATCGGCGGCGAGACACGCCTCATTCGCATGATGCAGCGCGGACGCCGCTCTCCCTCTTTTGGCCGCACTGATGGCCGACCAGGCGGACGTACCCATGACCAGGGCGACGCCGCTGCAGCCGACCAGCGTGGCGCTCCCGGCCAGCCGGCAAAGCCTGGCGAGCAAGATCCCGAGTTACCCCAGGAGCGGCCTGCGCCTGAGCCAGGAGAGATTATCACGGCGCTTCGTGCCGCCAGTATGTTACCCTGCCTCTACTTTCTGCCGGGACGTCGTGCCGTGGAGGCGGCGGCAGCCAGCGCGGCGGGTCATCTGCTGGTCGGCCCAGACGACCGTGCGCGTCTCCACGAGCAGGTGCAGCAGTGGGTGCGCACGCTGCCCCCCGAAGACCAGAAGCTCGATCAGGTGCGGCGACTGGCGACACTGCTGCCACGCGGCCTCGGCTTTCACCACGCCGGATTGCTGCCCGCGCTCAAGGTGATGGTCGAGACGCTCTTCGCTCGTGGCGATCTGAAGGCTGTCTTCGCCACCGACACGCTCGCACTCGGCATCAATATGCCCGCGCGCACTGTCGTCGTCGGCAGTCTGAGCAAGTTCGATGGCCAGCAGATGCGGCTGCTGACCCCGAACGAGTATCAACAACTTACCGGGCGCGCGGGCCGCCGTGGCATGGATGCGCATGGGTCGGCGGTGCTGCCCTACTCCCCGTGGGATGCCTTCGAGCCAGCGTTTGCCGCGCTCACCGCGCCGCTGCTGCCCGTCACCAGCGCCTTCACTATTCGCTATAACACGATCCTCAACCTGTGGCGTCCCGGCGACTATGCACGGCTGCGCACCACCGTCGCCAACAGTCTGCGCGAGTTCCAGCGACGTGGAGGACGCCCACTACAGGCGCGGGCCGAGGATGATTACGCCCTCTATCAGCGTAAGCGCAAGAAGAAATCACAGCGCGAGCACGCGGGCGGGCTGAGTCGCGCCGCCTCTTCCGAGCTCAATGCCACGGTCTATGTGCTGCGCATGATGGGCTACATCGGCGAAGAAGACGACCTGACTGTGCGTGGCTCGATGCTGCGGGCGATCTTCCATCCAGCTGGCATGGTGCTGACCGAGTTGGCGCTCACTGGCGCGCTGGATGGCCTAAATCCTGGCGAGTTAGCGGAGGTCTTTAGCTGGTTCACCTACGAT